>UQQN01000024.1 GCA_900543155.1 uncultured Prevotella sp. | reverse complement strand
CAAGCTTGATTGCATTCGGTTTGCACGATAATTCAGCCCGTCTTAACTAAATCCGAAACTGGGGGATAGTTACCTAAACTTTTCTATTTTTGAGGCTCCGTTTATCCTGCAATTAGACTTTGCATATTTCTCGGAAATAAATTCCGTGTCTAACTTCATAGCTATATTTTTATACTCTGCGCAGCACTGTGGGGCTTGGGGGTTCTCGGGGTCCCAATCTGCATATTTTGTATTCTTAAAGTAGCTATCCACTTTTTTAAAGTCATCATTACTACACTTCAGTTCTTGACGAAATGAAGCATTTATTTGCTCTCTAAATTTCGTTTGTGTCTCTTTACTAAGCCATTTTTTTGTGCAGAACACTTTATACACTATATACCAATGCTTTTGTGCATTCAGTGTCTTATCTTCTATATACTTGTTTAATTGCTGCATCACCTTGTCCACATTAACGGCATCCTTAAATGCCACATTTTTCACAACCGATTCTTCTTGCATTTCTAAATGTGCTTTGGCGATTTCAACATCTACAAGATTCTTCATAAATCCTATAATATCGTCCTCTTTCCTTTGTTTCTTGTCAATAACTTCACATATAAAACTCACTGCATCACGATTCACATCGTGGTAAACCTTGCCTAACATTGAATTAAACAAATTGTCTTTTCGTAAACGCAACATATATCGCTTTGCCAAATTATCGTCAGCATGTAATTTTTTTTCTTCTTCATAATCCGTCATGTAAATTTGCTCAAGGGTATCCCTCGAGGTTTCTTTGCTGTTTTCATGATACATAAAGAATAGATTTTTGTAATAGTCTTCGCACAATTTGCTTGTCCTGAAGCCACATTTCCCATCATTCATTTTACTTCTCAAGAGATATATACTTGCGCGTTCGGCTTTGTCTGCATACCCTTCAAAAACAGAAAGAGCCTTGTCCAAATTTATATTTATTTGGGATATCTCGTTGCTACGGTCATCTACTATCGAGTGAAGCACACTCTTTCTTATCTCATCAAATTTTTTGTGAATTTGTTCTACATGGTGTCGTAATATGATAAGGCAAGCATCCTTCACTTCGCTATTATTCGTTGTGTCTTCTTCGTGCCCCAAATATGCCAAGCAGTTTTTAAAAGATTCTACACGTGTATTTATTAGATTCAAGTTGTTTTCAATGTTTTCTGCTTCCATGGTTTTTCGTGTTTTTTTTAAAAAACGGCATGGATGCACCTGAGAATACCTGTGTTAAAGGCACCGCAAATAGCCCACAAGGAAGGTATAAACAAGTACAGCCCACGCCGTTAATCGGTGTGGGCGCACCTGCTACCATATCCTTGTTACTTAAATTTTGCGGATTTTATAACACAATGATACAGTTGCGCCAAACGATATGTATCTTCTTATATTTCTATATTCCTAGAGTTTTTGATTTAGTCAGGGCGGGCTGAAAGCCCAATGAGCGCATAGCCCAGGGCAAGCGAAGCGACACCCTGGGGTTCGGATTGCCATAGTATTGACGCCCTGTAAGGGCAAAAGCGTAATAAATATGGCACAGTCATTGAGCAAAATCTACACAAGGGTTAATGCTTCTGCCCTTACAGGGCGTCACTAACGAACGTGCTTTGACCCAGGGTGTCGCTTCGCTTGCCCTGGGCTATGCGCTCATTGGGCTTTCAGCCCGTCCTGACTAAATCCGAAACTTGAATTACTAACCCCAAAACACTACTATCATGGCAAAAATTACTCCCATTGACATCATCAAGGGTGTCTCAAGTAAATTTGAAAGAATACTTTGCTACGAAAAACGCACAAACAATAAGGCACAAAACGACTTTTCAGGATTATTAAAACCACCCTACGGCAGAAAGCTGTTTAGCACAATGTTGAATTTTTAGCGAACATTTGTCATTAACTAATCAATAGTTCGTAACTTTGCAACCCTATAAGGGTTATTTCTAATAATTCTGACAATTTGGTTTGTGCTCTGCCGATAGTTTTTAACTTAGCGAGCAAAAAGGATATAACAGACTTTTTAGAAACACCCCAAACACAAACACTCAAACAACAAGACGGAATGGACTTTTTACACATTGTGACGCAAATGCTGATGATATTTGGCATTGTGCTAGTAGGACTTTTTGCTGCTAAACGCAATTTATGGTCGGGAGACCTCGACCGCAAACTTTCTATTTTCATAATGAACATCTCAATGCCTGCACTCATCTTGGCTTCGGTAATGGGAAAAGATTTGGCGTTCGAGAACTCCGAGCTTATAGCACTCGGCGTAGTAGCCGTTATAAACTACATCGTGCTAATAGCTTTGGCATATATCATCCCCCATCTGTTCAAAGTAAACAAGTCACGCCGTGGTATCTCGCGTTTTATGCTTGCCTTTGGCAACGTAAGTTTCATAGGCTACCCCGTATGCGATGCCGTGTTTGGTTCGAAGGCCGTGTTCTGTGCCTCTGTGCTCAACATTCCGTTCAATTTGTTGGTATTTACCATTGGCGTATCGTTCATTAATGGTGCTAAAGCCAAAAGTGCTTTCTCGCCCAAACTCATTTTCTCGCCTTGCGTAGTAGCTTCGCTCATTGCCCTGCTCATAGCCATTGTGCGCATACAAACTCCTGCCCCCATAGGTCAGTGGTTTCATCTGCTTGGCGACTTAACCACCCCTTGCGCCTTGCTCATCATTGGTTCGAGCCTCAGCCACATTCCCGTGCGCGATATGCTTGGTAATCGTTTTGTTTACTCCATGGCACTATTACGCCTGCTTGTGTTGCCACTTGCCGTGGGAGGTGTATTAGCCTTAATGGGAATTGACCCCTTTGTAAGCGACGTAGCAGTTGTGCTGAGCGCTATGCCTATTGCCACCAATGGCATTATGCTTTGTCTGCAATATGGCAAAGATGAGCGACTTATGACACAAGGACTGTTCATTACCACACTATTTTCAGTAATCAGCATTCCCGCTGTGGCATACCTTGCCAGCCTTTTTTAAAATTTTGTGTGCTTTGAATTCTAAACTAAGGACGACAAAACCTCATAGCAAAGAAAAACCTTTATAATGACCTTACTTATCTGCCTTATTGTGGCTGTTGCTGCATTTGCTGCAGGATTCTTTCTTGCCACCTTACGCACCCAACGCGAAGCCATTAGTGCCAAAGCACAACTCAAAGCCGAGCAACAACATGCCGACGAAAATATGCGTCGACAAGCTCAAGCCCTACGTGCGGAGTTTAAAGCCATGTCGGTAGAGATGATGCGCACACAAGGCGATGCACTACGCCAACAACACTTGCACTCGCTCGAATCATTGCTCAAACCTTTGGGGCACGACATAGAAGACTTTCGCACACAGTTTGTGAAGGACCATGCCACACTCGATAGCTACATAAAAGCCTTGGTTGAGCAAACTACTACCTTAGGGAAAGAGGCTGACGCATTGGCTAAAGCACTGAAGGGAAACACAAAATTGCAAGGTAACTGGGGCGAAGCTGTATTGGCAAATTTGCTCTGCGCTGCCGGACTGACAGAAGGTCGTGACTACACCTTGCAAGAACATCATGCTGACGGACGTGGTTCGGTGGCTATCCCGGATGTGGTAGTGCATCTGCCCGAAGACCGAAACTTAATAATCGACTCAAAAGTATCGCTCAAAGCTTTTACTGAATATGTGGCAGCCGACGATGCCATTGAACAAGACCGATTGCTCAAAGAACACGTACGCAGTGTGAGACAACACATAAAAGAACTCTCGGTTAAGAACTACAATAAAGTTGTGCCCAATAGCATTGGTTATGTGCTCATGTTCATTCCGGGCGAGGCTGCTTATGTAGCAGCTGTTACTGCCGACCCCACATTGCCCACCGATGCTTATGCCCAACAAGTAATTCTTATTAACCCCACCAACCTGCTCATGGCATTGCAGTTGGCATACAACCTATGGCAAAGCGAGTTGCAAAGCCGTTCGGTAAACGAAATTTATGCATCTGCCGAAAAACTCTACAAAAAATTCAGCACCTTTGCACAGAACTTTGTAAAAATAGGAAACTCTATCAACCAACTACAACGCACCTATAACGAGGCACAAGGACAACTCTCGACAGGACGTGGCAACATAGTGAGCCAACTTGAAGGTTGGAAAAAGAAAGGACTCACCCCCAATGCTACACTGCCCGAAGAACTCACACAAGACTGTGAGTAAATCACCCTATATGCCCGAAAATACAAGAAATGAGCGCATTAAAACCATTGTGGCTCTATAATGTGCCCCACAAAATGCCTCAAAAACAATAAAAATTTGTAGATTTGCGCCTATTAAGCACACAAAACAATGCACTTGTTAGTGTGCTTGCCCTAAAACCTCAAAGCAACTGGCTATGACAACAGAGAACAACAATAAAAAATCGAAAATAAAAGGGCTTCTAACCCTTGCCGGCTCCGTGTTGGTTGTAGTGGCACTGTTGGTGTATTTTCTTCCACGCGAAAGCAAATTTGGCTATGAATATGAGCAAGGACGCCCCTGGCGCTACAACTCACTCATTGCCACATTCGACTTTCCGATATACAAAACCAAGCAAGAGACTGATGCCGAACGCGATAGCGCACTGAGTAGGTTTCAGCCCTTCTATGTTGAAGATTTGCAAGCAGGGCGCCAACAAGCCGCGGCATTCCGCCACGACTTTGTGAAAGGCAATTTCTATGATGTGCCTCCCCACTTTCTTGCCCACATTGAAGACCTTATTGAAAAAGTTTATGAGGCAGGTATAGCCCCCTCGCCAGAGTTGGCGCAGATGGCAAAAGATCGCACCACAGGTATACGCATTGTTGAAGGCACTGAAGCAATGTCGCGCCCCATTACAGAGCTTTACTCCACGCGCTCTGCCTATGAGTATATTGTGCATGCCGACACGGTGCAATTTCCGCGAGAAATAATGGCACGTTGCAACCTCAACAACTATCTTATGCCAAACCTCACACTTGATAGCGCTAAAACACGTGCTGCACGCGAGGATGTATTGGCATCTGTAGCCCCTGCATCGGGCATGGTACAGAGCGGACAACGCATTATTGACCGAGGTGAAATTATCTCTGCTGAACAATATAAAATTCTGCAATCGTTTGAGCGAGAAAGTGTGCGACGCACTGACCCCTCTGAGGGATTTTGGTTAGTCATTACGGGACAGACCATATTTATGCTCTGCGTAATTACCTCGTTGGTGGTATACTTGCACCTCTTCCGTCGTGAATATTTACATTCACCCCATAGCATTTTCTTATTATCGTCGCTAATAGCCATATTCCCCATAATAACCTACTTAATGATGGGGCATAAGGCTTTCAACGTGTACATGGTGCCTTATGCTATGGTGCCCATATTTGTGCGAATCTTTATGGACTCGCGCACAGCCTTTATGGCGATGGTGTGCACCATCATTCTTTCGTCGTTTGCACTGCATAGCAACTACGAGTTTGTGATTGTGCAATTCATGACAGGCATTACCACAATTTATGCCCTACGCGACTTGTCGGAACGCTCACAACTGCTGCGCGTGGTTTTTGCCACAGTGGTTACAAGTTCTATCATTATGTTGGGCTACGACCTATCACAAGGAATAGACTTGATGCACTTAGACCGTTCTATGTACATCTATAATGTGGTAAACGGCGTATTGCTACTTTTTGCCTATCCCCTACTCTACCTCATTGAAAAACTCTTTGGGTTTACATCAAGCGTAACATTGGTAGAACTTTCTAACACGAATCACCCTGTGTTACGACGTATGTCGAAATTGGCACAAGGCACCTTTGTGCATTCATTGCAAGTGGCCAATCTCGCTACCGAGGTAGCCGATAAAATTGGTGCTAAAATTCAACTTGTGCGTACGGGCGCGCTCTATCACGACATAGGTAAGACACTCAATCCTGCCTTCTTTACGGAGAATCAAACGGGAGTGAATCCGCACGATGAACTCAGCGAAGAACGTTCGGCACAAATCATCATTAACCACGTGACCGACGGACTTAAGTTGGCTGAAAAATATCACCTACCCAAGGTTATTCGCAACTTTATTAGTACACACCATGGTCGTTCGCAAGTAAAATATTTCTACATCCAGTGGAAAAATAAACACCAAGGCGAAGAGCCCGACCCTTCACTCTTTACCTATCCAGGTCCAAACCCCTTTACACGCGAACAAGCCATTTTGATGATGTGCGATGCTGTTGAAGCCTCATCACGTTCACTCAAAGAATATACAGAAGAAAGCATAAAAGAGTTGGTAGACCGCATTGTAGACGGACAAGTGCAAGCAGGATACTTCCGCGAATGTCCTATTACCTTCCGCGATATTGCTGACGCTAAACGTGTATTGGTTGAAAGTTTAAAAACTATCTACCACACACGCATTGCTTACCCCGAACTCAACTCTAAACCTACTCCACAAGCACCGCAACCGCGCCGCACCTATTTCTTTGGGCGCAGAACATAAACTGCGTGTGCATACCTCTCCCAAACAAGACTCCCGACAGAATGAATACAAAAATATTTCCACTCCAACACGTTGCCGATGAACGCGGTCAGCTATCAATTATAGAGGAGGGACTTCACTGCCCCTTTGACATAAAGCGCGTGTTTTGGATTTTTGATGTGCCACAAGGTCGACATCGCGGAGCTCATGCCCATAGAATATGCCACGAATTTATTGTGGCTATAGAAGGCAGTTTCGATGTGACACTTTACGACGGAAAAGAACACAGCACGGTTCACCTTGATTCTCCCACACAGGGATTACACATTCCACCTGGCACATGGGCTACCGAACTCAACTTTGCGCCAGGAAGCATCTGCCTTGTATTAGCAAGCATGGCTTATGACGAAAGCGAATATATTCGCGAAATCGAAGACTTTCTTGAATTCAAAGCACAGGAAGAAGGCAAGTAATTATTGAGGCTTAGAAAACTTCAATTGAGGACTTTTTTCTTGTAAGTGGAACGAATAAAAAAGACAGAAAAAAATGATTACATCAAAACACATTTACACCTACGAAATGGAGGAACGCGAAGGGCACACCCTTCTTACTGCCCAGCAGTGGCCTTGGTGCGTGTTGCAAGTTGTGCCGACCACACCCGAGAACTTTAAGGCAGCCGTGGCGCAATGCGAGGCACGCGAGGGCTTTGTGGCGACTCATGGCACCGACCGCTCATTTTGCATCGTGCAAGTCGCCAGTGGCGACCAAAGAGGACGCTACCCCGAACGGCACCTCGAAATTTGCGGACAGGAAACCGCACGAAAGTATCTTGACGCTGTAAAAGACCAAATGGCACAGGCGGCAGTATGGTATTACACGAATATTATAACACGCGTAGAAAAATAGGCATTTTAAGTAGGTGTTCAATAATAGAATGCAATTCGTAAGGCATTTTTCAAATAATGATAAAATATCTTGATATACAAGCCATTACAGCCCAACATGCAGCCGAATATCAAGCTGCTGCACACCGTGTAATAGATAGCGGTTGGTATTTGTTGGGCAATGAGACCGAAGCCTTTGAACAACAATATGCCCACTACATTGGCACAGAGCACTGTGTGGGTGTGGCAAATGGTTTAGATGCTTTGAGACTGATGCTGCGTGCCTACAAGGAGTTAGGGCGCATGACTGATGGCGACGAAATAATTGTGCCTGCAAACACTTATATAGCTACCATTTTAGCCATCACAGACAACAACCTTGTGCCTGTAATGGTAGAACCCAAACTCGACACGCTTGAAATAGACACTACACGCATAGAAGAGGTTATTACATCTCGCACACGTGCTGTGCTTACCGTGCATCTTTATGGTCGTTTGGCATGTAATGACGAATTGATAGACATTTGTCAGCGTCACAACCTGCTTTTGCTTGAAGATAATGCACAAAGCCACGGTTGCCAATGGAACCAACGTCGTACAGGAGCATTGGGCGACGCTGCAGCTCATAGCTTTTATCCTGGAAAAAACCTTGGTGCTTTTGGCGATGCGGGTGCTGTTACCACTAACGATGCACAATTGGCAAACATCATACGCGCATTAGGCAACTATGGCAGCGAACGCAAATACGTGTTTCGCTATGCAGGACTTAATAGTCGCATGTCGGAGATGGATGCGGCACTGCTCAGCATTAAACTACGCTATCTTGATGCCGACAATCGCAGACGCCAAGATTTAGCTGCCTACTATTACAAACACATCAATAATCCGCTCGTTAAACTGCCCAAGCAGTTGCCCGATGCCGAAAACGTATACCACATATTCCCCATATTGTGCGAACGTCGTGACGAGCTGCAAAACTTTTTGCAAGAACAGGGCATTCAAACCATGATACACTACCCCATTCCACCCCATAAACAAGCATGCTATGCCGAGTGGAACACACGTAGCTACCCCATAACCGAGCACATTCATGCAACCGAACTGAGTTTACCACTCCACCAAGCACTCACAAACGAAGAGGCAAAACAAATAGTGCATACGGTCAACGCTTTTAAGTAAGTAAAAGCTCTAAATTACCCATTTTTTGCCAACACCACTTGCCGAACACCACAGAAAAGTGCACAAGGCAAAAAATGTGGAAATAAATTGCGTTAAAACTTTTCGATTGCACCAACTTTTTCGTATTTTTGCTGCGGTAAAAGGAAGCGTTTGCTGCGCTATACCTTGAAACCACCCAAAAACAAATACAAGTAAACCAATTTTATTAATTAATAAATCATTATGGCAACATTAGATTTAACCAAGTACGGTATTACCGGTGTAACCGAGATTGTACACAACCCCTCTTACGAGCAGCTCTTCGAAGAAGAAACTAAGGCTGGTCTCGAAGGTTTCGAGAAAGGTCAGGAAACTGAACTCGGTGCCGTTAATGTAATGACAGGTATCTACACCGGTCGTTCTCCTAAGGACAAGTTCATCGTAATGGATGAAAACTCTAAGGACACTGTATGGTGGACAACTCCCGAATATCCCAACGACAACAAACCCGCTTCTCAAGAGGCTTGGGCAGCCGTAAAGGAAATCGCTAAGAAGGAGCTCTCTAACAAGCGTCTCTTCGTAGTTGATGGTTTCTGTGGTGCCAACAAGGAAACTCGCATGGCTGTGCGCTTCATCGTAGAGGTAGCATGGCAAGCTCACTTCGTAACTAACATGTTCATCCGCCCCACAGCTGAGGAATTGGAGAACTTCGAACCTAACTTCATCGTTTACAACGCTTCTAAGGCTAAGGTTGAGAACTACAAAGAACTCGGCCTCAACTCAGAAACTGCTGTTGTATTCAACATCACAAGCCGCGAACAAGTTATCATCAACACTTGGTACGGTGGTGAAATGAAGAAGGGTATGTTCTCTATGATGAACTACTACAACCCCCTCAAGGGCATCGCTTCTATGCACTGCTCTGCCAACACCAACATGGAAGAAACTAGCTCTGCTATCTTCTTCGGTCTCTCTGGTACTGGTAAGACTACCCTCTCTACTGACCCCAAGCGTAAGCTCATCGGTGACGACGAACACGGATGGGATGACAATGGTGTATTCAACTACGAAGGTGGTTGCTACGCTAAGGTTATCAACCTCGATAAGGAAAGCGAACCCGATATCTACGGTGCTATCAAGCGCGACGCTCTCCTCGAGAACGTAACTGTTGATGCTAATGGTAAGATTGACTTCGCTGACAAGAGCGTTACTGAAAATACTCGTGTAAGCTATCCTATCTACCACATCCAAAACATCGTGAAGCCTATCAGCAAGGGTCCTGCTGCAAAGCAAGTAATCATGCTTTCTGCTGATGCCTTCGGTGTACTTCCTCCCGTATCTATCCTCTCTTCTGAGCAGGCTCAGTACTACTTCCTCTCTGGCTTTACTGCCAAGTTGGCTGGTACTGAACGTGGTATCACTGAACCCACTCCTACTTTCTCAGCTTGCTTCGGTCAGGCATTCCTCGAATTGCACCCCACTAAGTACGCTGAAGAGCTCGTTAAGAAGATGGAGAAGAATGGTGCTAAGGCATACCTCGTAAACACTGGTTGGAATGGTTCTGGCAAGCGTATCTCTATCCGCGATACTCGTGGTATCATCGACGCTATCCTCGACGGTTCTATCGACAAGGCTCCTACTAAGACTGTTCCTTACTTCGACTTCGTTGTTCCTACTGAACTCCCTGGAGTTGATCCTAACATCCTCGATCCCCGCGATACTTACGCTGAGGCTGCTACTTGGGAAGAAAAGGCTAAGGACCTCGCTGCTCGCTTCATCAAGAACTTCAAGAAGTACGAGACTAACGAAGCTGGTAAGGCTCTCGTTGCCGCTGGTCCCCAGCTCTAATATTGCTTAAAATTTAGCTTAAACTTTAAGCTATTAAAAAAGCTATAACGAAAGGCTGATTTGTTCATTTTTTATGAGCAAATTGGCCTTTTTCTTTCATTATTTTTAATGAGAACTTTGCTTTTTATCGGCAAAAACTAAAAATAATTTATATTTTCATAAGTCTTTTTTGCACAAAACAAGTATTATCACTATCTTTGCAAATAACAGGTGACATAAAGTGCCTAAATAACTTAATTCAGAACAAATAATTGAAAAACTTCACATAGTTATGAAAATGAATCTCAAACGTATCGCTTTAATGCTGATTTGCATTTGTGCAACCTTTAACGCCTTTGCCCAAAAACAAAGCGAAGGTAAACCAAGTGTATTTGTCGACTACTTTTATCATCCATCTAATGTACCCGAATCATGGGTAGAAGCTTTGCGCAATAAGGTGCTTGAAGGTTTACAAGAAACACAGCGCGTTATTATTACAGATGTAGACTCTGAGGCTGCGCTAAAACTTGAGAAATCACGCCGTGAAGAAGGCGAACTCTCTGCTGGCGGTGATGCTGACCGATTGTCTACGATGTCGAAACTTGGTGCGAACTATCTGATTCAAGGCGTTGTAACCTCATTCTCTACTGAATATAAAAAGAGCTCAGATGGCAACTCACATTGGTATACAGCTTCGGTAAACTACACCATAAAGGTAATTAACCCCAAAGATGGTACAACCATTGCTTCTGAGAACTTTAAGCATGGCAACACCATTACCGAAATGTCTACAGGTAACACCGAAGACGAGGCTGCTGTGGATATTACTAAATTTGCACGTAAAGACATGCGTGAGTTAGTAAACGAAGCCTTCAAATTGAATGGTACTATCATTGAGATCAACGAAAGCAAAGGTGATGAAGCAAAACAAGTATACATCAGCTTAGGTTCAAGCCACGGCGTTACCCCCAAGGGAAGTTTCAAAGTATTTGTTTTGCGCACTGTAGCAGGTCGTGCTTCACGCAAAGAAATTGGCGAGCTCAAAGTAAATGCCATTGAAGGCGAAGACCTTACGCTCTGCGACGTAAAGAAGGGTGGAAAGGAAATTAAAGAGGCTATGGAAGCTAAACAAACCATCGAAGTTGAGGTATTCCACAAAGCTTCGTTGGGTAGCAAACTCAAAAAAGGAATTGGCTCTGTAATGTAATCCACTTTCAAAATTAAAGGGTTATTAGGTTATTTGGGTTCTAAGATTATAAAGAAAAATCGATTCTTATATTGATTTTTCCTTATAACCTCATAGACTTATAACGTAATAACCCTTTCACTTTTTTATAACCCCAACAGTCCCCTAATCCTCTGTCCTTTTCAACTACTACCCCCTTAACCCTTTATATCTCATGAAACATCTACTTATTACATTTGTTGGCGCATTGATGTGTTTAACCAATGCGTTAGCACAAACCCTTTCAACAGATGCAACTCTCATAGCCAAAGATGGCAATGTCATTACACTACGTGCTTCAGCCACAGCCGATAAAAAGAAAGATGCAGCACTGCTCGCTACAAAATCGGCTTTCAACACGTTGTTTCACTCTGGAATTGAAGGAGTTAAAGACGGTTCACCACTCATTGCAGTAGAACGTAATGACTACGACTACCGCTTCTTCTCAGAGTCACGTTATATAAACTACATTGCTAAAGAGGTAAAAACTGTTGACGATTGCAAGGTGGGTAAAAAAATTAAAGTGACCGTGCAAGTGGCTATAAACCTCAAACCTCTCATTGCTGACTTGCAACATAACAACATGGCAATCTCGCCTTCATGGGGGGAATCGGGAAAGAAAAAAAGTACTGCAGCACTTAATCCCACTATCGTAATTGTGCCTGCCATAAAGACTTGTGAAGGATCGGATTTCGATGCCATGCAAAAAAGCGTAGAAAACAATATTGCAAAAAAATATGCGCTCGACAAAATTACAGGCGAATTTACACGACGTGGTTATAAAACTCGCAACTTTGTAAGCATGCTGCAAAACTCTAAAAAAGACGAGTTGTTGCGCACTAAGAGTCAAAGCGATGTGAACACACAAATCGTGCAACAACTGCCAGGAGACATTGTAATTACCGTAGGTGCCGATGTAACTACAGACGACCAAAACCAAGTAGAATGTCAATTAAGCATTACAGCTGTCGAGAATCAAACCAATGGTAACCTTGCTGCTGCTACATTCCCCAGTGGAAAATACTATAAAGGTGTGGGCGAGGCAGAATTGGTTGACTATGCCCTAAAGAAAATCAAAAGTGACTTTTTTGATCAAATCCGCACTTCGTTCGAAGCAATGGTTACTAATGGTCGTGAGGTTTATGTAGATATGACACTCTCAAATGCGATTGACGATTGGGACTTTGAACAAGATAGCCCAGAAACTGGCGATAACTTTAAAGATGCACTCGATGAATGGCTACGTAATAATGCCCAAGGTGGTGTATACGATATGAGTAATAACACCGACAAATTTATACACGTTACACTCAACGTGCCTATTTGGAACCATGAACGCAACCGTTCATACACTCTTTCAAATTTTGCAAGCGACATCAAAAAGTTCTTCAAGGCACAACTTGGCGACTCTTATAAGGCTTCGGTTACGGCACAAGGTCAGAAGCTTGAAATTATCATTGAATAGTTACACAGATTAGCTTTTTACACCATTATGAAAAGGACAATTTTACTGATCTGTTTGTGCTTGTCGACCCTAACGACTTGGGCACAAAATGCAAATATACACTTCAACATTCTGAAGTGCGAAACAAAGAATTTATCGAACAACGTGGTAGAAGCACTCGACCTGAAATTGCACCAAATCTTTAATCGAAATAGTGCAGCTGCTGCCGATAAATACAATGCTTTTGTGGTAGTTCCACAATTAGCTTTAACCAATATGCTATCGACAGAAGGTGGAGTAGTACGCAATGTTTCGTTAGCACAAGGCGAATTGGTTCTCATTGCTAAGAATCGAGTTGATAGCGCCGAATATTATGCCGTAACAATTCCTCTTGAGGGAGATGCTGTAGGCAGTAAGGAAAAGGCTTTGCTTAACATGGTAAAGCGCATCAAGGTAAACAACCCTGCCTTTACACGCTTTGTGCGAACCTCACGAAAAAAAATTGAAGAATACTACACTGAAAATTGCGCTACTATCCTTCAAAAAGGTCTTGCGCTATACAACGAAGGACGCTTTGAAGAGTCTCTTCAATATCTTTCGGTTATTACACCCCACATGCCTTGCTTTGAGCAGGCTGACACACTGAAAATCGAGATTATGAAGAATATAACCAAGGAATAAGCACACACTTGGTTAGATGCCTTCAAATGCTTTGAAAAAAATCAATGCCCTATGAAACAATTTATCATTACAGCCCTGTGCTTGCTCTTTACATTTAGTGCGATACAGGCGCAAAATAAAATTATTGAACGTAGCGCTAAGAAAGTACCCGAGTGGCTAAAGAATAATACCGACGGACAAATTGTGGTTACGGTTACAGCTATGTCATTGTCAGAAGCACAAACTAAGGCAATGACCGAAGTAACAGAACGCATCATTTTGTCTGTAGCAAGCCATGTGAGTGTGACACAAAAGAGTGAAGAGAGTGAAACGATTGTCAATGACAAAGTGGATTCTCACGACTCGTTTGAACGCATCTCTAAACTACAATCGGCTAATTTGCCATTTTTAAAAGGTATTTCGCCCAATAAGGTATTAGCCTTCTACTGGGAACATAAACGCGATAAAGCAACAGGTAAGGAAACATACGACTATTCTGTGCTTTACCCTTACTCTTTGGAGGAACAACGCACACTACAGAGCGAATTTGAACAACTCGATGCTGAGAAAGTTGCAGAATTACAAGGTTTTGAAACGGGAATTGACCAAATTACCGACGTAAACGAAATAAAGCAAGCCATGTCTAAACTCGATGCACTGAAGACTTTCTTTATTGACGATGTAAGACAGAAGGAAGTTGAGGGAGTTAAAAAGACTTACAAACAACTTTACGATGCAATAAGCGTAAAGGGAGAATTTGTCAATGCTAACACCTACCATTGCCAGCTATTGTTGCGTGGAAAACCTGTAACTTGTACAAAATTACCCATCGTGAAATCTGAATGTGCAAGCCAAATTAATGTGATTTCTGCCAATGGCGGTTTCAATATTCACTTTGACACAACAGACTGTTTACCCGAAGAAGAAAACACCATTCAAATCACCTTCCGCATCGAAGGTAAAAAACTTGAACATAAGGCTTATATTAAAAATGGCAATAATGCCCAATAGACTAAAACCCCTCAATACAATAGATATATGAAACACTTGTTATTAAATATTTTGCTTGCCCTCACAGCATTTGCTTGCTTTCCAACCTTAAATATGGCACAATCAAAGGCATTAGAGAAAGAAGTAAAGAAAACGTGCAAGGAATGGCGTAAAGAAGGTTGGACAATGATTGACATGCGTTCTACTATGGAATATGCACTCATGAAATATCGTATGTACGTAGATGAAGACGAAGACAACCGTATCGCCATAACAGGTATAGCAATAGGTAGAAATACAAAGATTGGTCGTGACCATGCTATTCTTAATGGTCTTTCTAACTATGCCACACGTGCCAAAGCACAAATTGTAGGAAATATGAAAAGTATAATGGCAACAGATGGAGCAGGTGACGGAAGCGAAGAAATCGATAAATTTGCTGCAGCCTACGAATCAAGCTTTAACGCACGCATAGCCTCACTTGTCAAAGAACACTTTGCACTGACACGCGACAAGGATGGCAAAAAAGAATTTATCGTTTATATGACAATCGATGAGGCTGCCGCTAACAAGGCACGACATGCCGCTGCAGAGGAGGCTAAAAACAAAGCAAATTTGGGCAATCTTGCCGAACATTTGGACGAAATCACCAACAAACCCGTTGAAGCAGAATAATTTTGTAACTTTGCAGCCAAAATATTAACACACAACAGCTGAATGAACAAAATTTGCTGCATTGGGCATATCACACATGATAAAATTATCACGCCCAATACCGAAGTGGATATGCCGGGAGGTACGTCCTACTATTTTGCACACGCCATGTACCACCTAAATGGTGCTAAAAACTTTGAATTGGTTACGTCTCTTGCCCCATCAGACATGAAGGCTGTAGACGATTTACGCCAAATGGGTGTATTGGTAAATGTAATTCCCTCGAAACACACCGTATACTTTGAAAACAAGTATGGTGAGAACCAAAATAATCGCACACAGCGTGTATTGGCTAAAGCCGACCCTTTTACGGTTGAGGCTTTGAAAGACATTCAAGCGGGAGTTTTCCACTTAGGTTCACTCTTAGCAGACGATTTTTCGCTTGACGTCATTCAATCACTTAGCCAACGTGGTGTAGTCAGCGTAGACTCACAAGGCTATCTGCGTGAGGTGCGTGGCGAAAAAGTGTATGCCGTTGATTGGACAGACAAACTCGAAGCGCTTAAACTCATTGACGTGCTTAAAGTAAACGAATATGAGATGGAAGTGCTCACCGGACAGAAGGAAGCACATAATGCTGCCCTACAGCTCGCTGAATGGGGCGTAAAGGAGGTTTGTGTCACCCTGGGTAATTACGGCTCTGTAGTGCTCGAAAATGACCATTTTTATGACATTTGCGCCTACCCTACTAAACAAGTAGTCGATGCTACAGGTTGTGGCGACACTTACTCTACTGGATATCTTTACATGCGCTCTCGTGGTGCCAATCCAAGTGAAGCAGGACATTTTGCCGCTGCCATGTCTACACTTAAGCTCGAACACTCTGGTCCCTTTGCTGAAACCGAAGAAGCTGTTTGGAACATTGTTAGAGGCTAACAATAGAAAAAGTAAACATAAAGGCTGCGCCTTATTCTAAGTAAGTCCGAAATTCTAATAAAACAGAAATTCTAAAAAACTTAGAATAAGGCGCAGCTTTTATGTTTGCAACTTAAGCCTTAGAGTTTGGCACTAAGGGGGAAAGAAATACCCACTGAGATGTTGCTATTAGCACGGTTAAGAGGAATACCCTGCTTGCTAAGTTTACCAAAGAAGCGGTCTGTACCAACAAACACATTAAAATGCTTCGCATGGAGGCTACCTACCAAACCACCTACTACACCCGTACTGGTAAAACCAAGGCTCAATGAAGCGTCAAACCACTTGGCAGGAGCTACATTCGCAGAGAATGTACCTGAGTGATATGAATGATGACCTGCAATACGACTGTTATAAAGGAAACCAAATGTGAGCTTACGATAGTAAGGCAACACATATTCAGCACCAATATTGATATTGGCAGCCAATGCACGACATTCGCTCTTTTTGCCATCATAGTAAACAGCAAAAATATTACCTAAGTCGTTACCAAGAGCCTCGAACTGATCACCAATTTCGTTTGTCTCAGTACGGTTGCTAGCTACATAAACGTCTTCGTCAAAACCATCAAATTCCCAAGAACCTGTAGATGAAGCCTGATGCATATTCTTCCAACTAATGAAACCAAGGTCGGTAACAGCTGCACTCACCTTCAAGTCCTCATATACTTGATAAGTAGCACCCAAGTCGAATGCAACACCAAATCCTGAAAGACCAGCCTTAAAGTCGTCAAGACCATGTACACGATGGCGAGGAGTCTGTCCAGGAGCTACGTACTTATTAGGTTCCGTCTTATTAGAAAGTTCTACCTCAGTGTCCATAAGCGAAGCCTTGGCACGTACATCACCGTCAACACGCCAAACGTCCTCAGAAAGATGCAAATTCACATTATTGGCAGTCACATCAGCATAAGCCAAACCAAAGAGGAACTTCATCTTACCACCGACTGTAATCTTGTCATTGATTTTATGTGAGTGGCCCAATGCAAGTTCTGCAAAATTCTCTGTGCGTACACCAAGGTCCGAAATATTGTAATCCTCCTTTGCACCCGCAGTTTTCGCAAATTCAAAGAGCGTTTTAGGCAAGGCAATACTGGTATTTGAACGCATGTTAAGTTCAATCAAGTTCATACCATTAAAAGCCTTAAAGCCAACACCAAAAATTTGATATTTCAAGTTAGCCGAGATGCGGTTATTGTCCTTCAATCCGCCCAAGAACTTGTTAGCGTCAACACTTGGATGCATAAAGGTGGTAAGATTATTGCCACCATTTAGGTTATAACCTTGCCATGAAGGGTCCATTTCGTAAACAAAACTCTTCAATCCCACATTACCAGTAGTACCCACGTTTAAATTACCGAGTACAAGTGGCATCGACACATAAGACTTATCGAGCATTGCAGGGTTCATCTCGTGGCGATTTACCGACGAGTTCAAGAAATAGGATGTATGCAATTCTTGCGCCGCAGCAGGCATACTAAGCAGTGCGGCCAAAGAAAGTATATGATGGATTTTCATAATGTAGTAATCGTTTCAAGATAATAGACTAAATTAATTAAAATCGGCCGTTACTGCTCCCTTAAGGCGTAGCTTGATTTTATCCAAACGGAGGTACTGGTCTGAAATCAAAGTATGGCTTTCAGTAGTTTCCTTATTGTCGGCACGTACCTTAAAGATGAGTTTGTCTACCAGCTTCAACAAGTTTGGATCTTTCAACGTAGCGTCGAGCGTGATAGGAGTTTCAACAAGTTCGTATTTAGCAGTTGCAGGATTCTTCTTACCGCTACCAGCCTTTACCACTGCAGGAGTAAATACAATACCCTTAATCACGTTACCATTTACGTCAGTAGCCTCGATAGCCACATTCAAGTCGAGAGGTATTGCATTCTTTGCCAAAGCTGTAATGCGAATACCCTCAGCAGCATACTTATCAATGTCATCGTTAAAGCTATTGGTAGAATCGTTATAAACAATTGACAAACCCTTGTTAAATTCGAAGGGAACAAATACACTGTAGTCTGCATCTGCAGTATACTCTTGGTTAAGCTTAATGGTATAGAGTTGGTCTTTTACTTTCACCTTGTTACCACTCAAGTCTACCTTAATCTGTTCAGGAATCTTTTTTACAAGTGTGTTAAGATTAGATACTTGAGCCTTGTCGTATGTACCTTCTGCAGGCAGTCCTGAAGGATCATAAGGATTCTCTGTTTGTGCATAATAAAGCACATTGTGCTTATTGTTTTCGAACGACTTTTCAGGCAACGTCACACTGCAATTCTTTGAAGCATCCTCGAATACAGAAGTAAGTTTACCACTAAAATTCACACCCACGGGGATGTTGCTAAAGTCTGATGTAAAGCGCAAAGTGGGGTTAGCCACATCAAGTGCCACCTCTTCGTCCTTCAAAAAGTCGGGCAACGAGCTACCAATGTCAATCGGATTAACCTGTGGGTCAATTACAGGATTAAACTTACCTGTAGCTTCTACTACAGTAAGATTACTCTTCGACACATTCGAATTTCCCACAACAATATCAAGACGAACTGAAGCCACGTCATTCTCATGCATTGTGAAAGCCTCTGTAGCACCAAAAGTCACCTTTTGTGCCTTCATCGTGATAGTAAGTTCATTTTCTGTGAACTCAATCTTACCATTTTTAGGTTCACGATTAAGCACCACCTTGTCTACCTTCAATGCACAAATAGTGGGTTGTGCCTTGTTATAGTTAATAGAGGCGCACTTCAATGTATTTTTTGATTTGTCAAGCGTCCAACCAGCAGCCAACGAACCTTCTTTTACTCGCAGCACAGACGGAAGCGTAATTTCTACATCATTCATGCTAATTACGCCCAAAGGCATGTTCGCAGGAGTATTAGCTGTGTGAAGCATCAGTTTTACGTCTGTATCTTCAACTACAAGGTCTTTAAGATAAGTCACATCTGACTGCATACCCGACACCTCAAAATCCAATGCTTCAGAACCATCAGCCTTACCAGTACTTCTCAAGCCATTGTCTACAGCCACTGAGGTAACATTTCCAAGCGAAGTGCCTAATTTTTCTTCTACAGAACTTTTCACGTCGGCAAACGAAAGAACCGGTGCGTTCATGTTAAGCTTTGTATCAGCAATATTTGTACTGAAGCCATCCACCTTCATGTTAATATTGGTGCTACCATTTTCAACCAAATAATAAAGGTTGTTAGCATCAAGCTTTACCGACTCATCCGTATCAAGGATGTCGTTAAGCATAATATCTTCGGTGTTACCAAGGGTCACAGCCAGTCCGTCGCTGCCAAGTCCCATAGTAAGGTCCACCTTGTTCAAGTCATAGGAGTCGTCCAAGCAGCTTGTCAGCATCAAAGCCGCTCCGGCACACAATGCTCCGCTAAAGAGTATGCGTTTGATAAAGGGATTTGCCATAATCTTAGGTTTATAAAAGTAATTAATAAGGTATTTTTTTCACTATCTGAGTTTTTGTTTTTTCGTTCATTTTGAAACTCTGATTCGACAAAGATAGAGATTATAATCGAAATTCACACACAAAAACAAGTTATTTTTTAGATAATTTTTTTAGAATTGTTTTAAGCGGTTTAAAAGCGTACATAAGTTACAAAAATAGCACTATAAAATGCAATGTATACTATTGTATTACAACTCATCAATAGTTATTGTAACAATTCTGATTAAACACAATGCCTTTGCCAAATATTACAAGCGTCGTTCCATTTTTTTGCCCACTCACGCACTTTTACAGTATTCAAAGGAGCATCCAACTTATAAAGTTGTCAGCAAAATCATTAAAAAACTTACATAAACATAGCACATTTCAAATAATTACGTATATTTGCAACGACCATCGTAATACGATGCTAACAAATTTTACTTACCCTTTTAATACCAATTCATCCCACATGATTGAAGCTCCCGTATTGATTGCAGTGATTATAATAGCTGCTATCGTTTTTTTAAGCATTTTCTTCCATTTTGTACCCTTCTTCTTGTGGCTCAGTGCCAAAGTTTCAGGTGTACACATTTCGCTTATCCAACTATTCTTAATGCGCATTCGTAATGTGCCCCCCAACATCATTGTACCCAGTCTTATCGAGGCACATAAAGCAGGACTTCGCACAGTCACACGCGACAACCTCGAAGCTCACTACATGACAGGTGGACACGTACAACGTGTTGTACACGCCCTTGTGTCTGCTTCAAAGGCTAACATCGACCTTTCTTTCGAGAAAGCCACCGCTATCGACCTTGCCGGTCGCGATGTTTTTGAAGCCGTTCAAACCAGCGTAAATCCCAAGGTAATCGACACACCGCCCGTAGCAGCCGTGGCAAAGAATGGTATTCAGCTCATTGCCAAGGCACGTGTAACCGTGCGTGCCAATATTCATCAACTTGTAGGTGGTGCTGGCGAAGACACTATTTTAGCGCGTGTAGGCGAAGGTATTGTGTCAAGCATTGGTTCTGCCGAAACTCACGAACAAGTACTCGAGAACCCCGATTCTATCTCTAAACTTGTGCTTTCTAAGGGTTTGGATGCTGGTACAGCCTACACCATTCTCTCTATCGATATTGCCGATATCGACGTGGGTAAGAATATTGGTGCTACCTTGCAAATGGACCAAGCCAATGCCGATAAGAATATTGCCCAAGCTAAGGCAGAAGAGCGTCGTGCTATGGCTGTAGCTACCGAACAAGAAATGAAGGCTAAAGCACAACAGGCTCGTGCCGAAGTTATTCAAGCAGAGGCTGAAGTGCCCAAAGCATTGGCACAAGCACTGCGCGATGGCAACATGGGATTTATGGACTACTTCAAGTTCGAAAATCTTAAAGGCGATACTGCCATGCGCGATACCATTTCGAAAATCGACCCTAATAACTTTTTTAACAAAGGAAAGTAGGCAAGATTAAAGGTCGTTGAAGAATTTAGAAATCTGTTTGCTGACCGATTAAAATTATGGGTAGTTAAAGGATGCATTTCTTTACTTTTAAAGAAGACGAATCACATTTATCAAAGGATGATTTTCCTTAGCAAAACCCACTTTTTTAAACTCAGCCCCTTCTAAATCCTCAAACCTTGCCAAAACCACAATGAAAGTAAAAAGTTTTTTAGGTTTTCACTTTGCAATGTAAACGCCTTGTATTACCTTTGCAATAATAAAAAACAAAAGAAAAAAACACACTAATATGGAAAAGGTAGACCAGCTTGACTTGAAAATTTTAAAAATTATTTCAGTCAACGCGCGTATTCCCTTTAAGGATGTAGCAGCCGTATGCGGTGTTTCGCGTGCAGCCATCCACCAGCGCGTACAGCGCCTTATAGAAGCTGGAGTCATTACAGGCTCAGGTTATAATGTATGTCCTAAAGCTATTGGTTATAGCACTTGTACCTATGTCGGAATCAAACTCGAACGTGGTTCTATGTATAAAGGCGTAGCTGAAGAACTCGAAAAAATTCCCGAAATTGTGGAGTGCCACTTCACCACAGGTGCCTACACCATGCTTGTAAAACTTTACTCGCGCGATAATGAGCACCTTATGGATTTGCTCAACAACCACATTCAGGAAATTCAAGGCGTAATTTCCACCGAAACGCTCATTTCGCTCGAACAGAGCATCAATCGTGCCGTACCCGTGGTAATTCCCGAAGACAACTAACACGCCTACACATGGCATAAAGGTGGTTCTAAGAATGGTTCTGAATTCTTAGAACCACCCTTTAAAAATTATGATACCTCTTTATTGGATAAATCGTAAAAATCATCCATTGCAGTGAGGCATAATTTTCGACAAAATCATTAACTCCCCCACCCTTCAACTCCTACTACCCAACATGACATTTACCGGAGCATTGATAGGGTTGACCACCTTTCTTATTATTGGTGCGTTCCATCCTGTTGTTATAAAAACCGAATACTACTATGGCACACGGCTGTGGTGGATTTTTTTAGTTGTAGGCATCGGCTGTATTGTCGGTGCTTTGTTTGTTACACACACCTTGCTCAGTGCAGTGATGGGTGTAACTGGTTTCTCGGCCCTATGGTCGATTATCGAAATCTTTGACCAACAAAAAAGAGTGGATAAGGGTTGGTTTCCTGCTGGCCCTGGACATAAAAGCAAAAACAAAAAACAATGAGTGTAGATTCATTGGTCGAACAATTTAATGCCGAAGCCCTTGCTTTAGCTGCACAACCTTGTGCCAAACCGCTTATCGGCATAACCGCAAACTATTCCGAGGGTCAGTTGCAATTGGCTCCCGGCTATTTTCGTTCGGTTGAGGCTGCGGGTGGTATACCCGTAATTATTGCCCCCAAACGCATGCCCGATGTCAACGTGTCGCTCTTACTCGACCGCATCGACGGCTTGCTGCTCTCGGGAGGTGCCGACATTAACCCCATCTTAGTAGGCGAAGACCCTGTACCTGCTTTAAGTGGCATCAACAGCGAGCGCGATCTTTTTGAATTAACCCTAACGCGCTTGGCTTACAACCGCCAAATCCCTATGTTGGGTATATGCCGCGGCATACAAGTGTTGGCAGTTGCCTTAGGGGGCACAGTGATGCAAGACATTGCCACCTCCCTACCCCAAGCCTCACTCATTAAGCACTCGCAAAAAGCCGACCGCGCCACAGCTACCCACTTTGTGCAAGCAGTTGAAGGGTCGCGCATTGAACAATTATTAGGCAAGCGTTTTGCGGTCAACTCATTCCATCACCAAGCAGTAGATAGTTGTGGGCCACGCTTCCGCATCACGGCACAATCGGCTGATGGCGTAATCGAGGCTATTGAGAGCACCGAAATGAAATCTATCATAGGTGTGCAATGGCATCCCGAATGCTTCATTACCGAAGGCGACACATGTATGATGCCCTTGTTCAAGCAATTAGTAGACGATGCTCGCCAATTTGCCACAGCCCGTCGCATACACCACAGTGTGCTCACACTCGATTCGCATTGTGATACCCCTATGTTCTTCGAGCAAGAAGTTAACTTAGAGCGCCGCGACCCTAAACTCCTTGTCGACTTCCCAAAAATGCGTGAAGGGCACCTTGACGTAAGCACAATGGTAGCCTACTTACCACAAGGCGATTGCAATACTGAAGCCTCAGCAGCTGCTACAGCCCAGGCACTTCGCACGTTAAACGAGATAGAAGAACGTGTAGCGCACGCACCAGGTGTGGCTTTAGCTTGCACCCCAGCACAGCTCTACACCCACAAACTCGAAGGCAAACTCAGCATCATGCGTGGCATCGAAAATGGTTATGCCATAGGCAAAGACTTACAGAATATCGAGAAATTCGCCCGTATGGGTGTGGTCTATATCACACTCTGCCACAATGGTGATAACGACATTTGCGACTCAGCCCGTCGTTCCACACAGCGTCATGGTGGACTCTCAGACTTTGGTCGCGATGTTGTGCGCGAAATGAACCGCTGTGGCATGATGGTCGACCTAAGCCATGCAGCCGAAACCTCGTTCTACGACGCTTTGCAATGCAGCGCTACTCCTATCGTGTGTTCGCATGCCTCGAGCCGCGCCATGTGCAACCATCCGCGCAATCTCACCGACGACCAACTTCGCGCTCTCGCCCAAGTGGGTGGAGTGGCACAGGTTACACTCTACCACGGCTTTTTGCGTTTAGAGGAAGAAGGCATCCCTGCCACCATTCACGATGGTGTGCGCCACCTCATGCACATGATCGACGTAGCTGGTATTGACCATGTTGGCATAGGCACCGATTTTGATGGCGATGGTGGTGTGCCAGGTTGTGCATGCGCTTCTGAACTCATCAACTTCACACGCTTACTCGTTGCCGAAGGCCTCACCTCGCACGATTTGCAAAAAATATGGGGCGGAAACTGGTTGCGCGTGATGCAGCAATGCCAAGATTTTTCAGAACTTTCCTGGTAAATCTCATTGTGAGTACGCAAGGACTTTACTTGTGAACTCACACAAAATTCACCCCCATTATATCTCACCCACACAACGCATTCATCTCAAAGAATATGAAATACATTGCATTAACCGTACTGTCGTTTGCACTCCTTGCTTTCGCTGCATGCAAAAGTCAAAAGAACAGCGAGCAAGAAGAAAACCGCGACACCATTGCCGTAACTAACGTGCAATTTTGTGCCGACTCAGCCTATGCTTCTATTGTGAAGCAATGCAGCTTTGGTCCACGCGTGCCAAATTCTGAGGCACACCGCCAATGTGGCGACTATATTGTAGAGAGTTTTAAAGCCCTCGGTCTCAGCGTTACCGAACAAAAAGCCGATTTAAAAGCTTGGGACGGTAAAATGCTTCATTCACGCAACATCATTGCAGCCTATCGCCCTGAGTTGGCCGAACGCATCATTATTTGCACACACTGGGAAAGCCGTCCTTGGGCAGATGCTGACCCCGATTCTACCAAACACCACACCCCCGTGATGGCAGCCAACGATGGTGCCAGTGGTGTGGGCGTGATGCTCGAGTTAGCACGCAATCTCAAAGCACTCAACCCCAATGTGGGCATTGACTTTATTTGTTTCGATTCTGAAGACTATGGTGCCCCCTATTGGGCAAGCGACAAAGCCCCTCAAGATGGTAGCGACTGGTGCTTGGGTTCACAATATTGGGCAGCCAACCCACACGTGCCTGGTTATCAAGCCAAATTCGGTATATTGCTCGACATGGTTGGCGGACAAGATGCACGTTTTGCCTACGAAGGCATGAGCATGCGCTATGCACGCGACGTCATGGTTGGCGTATGGGATGCAGCCACACGTGCTGGTGCCGAAAAACTATTCCAAAACATAGAAGGCGGCTATGCACAAGACGACCACATCCCTATGAACGAAGTGGCTGGCATTCCCACCATCGACATTATTCCCTTTATCGAAGGTGAACACTCATTTGGTGCCACATGGCACACCGTGAACGACACCCCCGAGCACATTTCGAAAGAGACATTGCGTGGCGTAGGACAAACCCTACTGCAATTTATCTCTGAACAAAAATAAAAACAATCCATACACCTCAAATTATGACTATCAACGAAGTACAAGACGAAATCATTGAAGAATTTTGCGAACTCGACGATTGGATGGATCGCTACCAACTGCTCATTGACTTGGGCGAAGAACAAGCCCCCCTACCCGAGTGCGACAAAAACGATCAGAACCTTATTGACGGTTGCCAAAGCCGCGTATGGATTGTGTGCGACGAAGAGAACGGTGTGCTGAACTTCCGTGCCGAGAGCGATGCTTTAATCGTAAAAGGCATTGTGTCGTTGGTTATTCGTGTAGTAAATCATCATACCCCACAAGAGATTCTCGATGCCAACCTTTATTTCATCGATAAGATAGGACTTACCGAGCACCTCTCTCCCACCCGCTCAAATGGCCTACTCGCTATGATTAAGCAAGTGCGCATGTATGCGTTGGCATATAAAACCAAATTGGGTGAATAATACATACAACACCCTTTAACCTCTATTTCATAGGTATGCAAGAAAGCACAAAGATCTTTCTGCATACCTATTTTTTTGAATAATAACCACGTGTCAGCAGCATCCTATACCCTAAAAATGCATATTGCGTGCATAATTAGTTAAAATATTGCATACTGCGAACCAGTATGCAGTATTTTTTGTATATTTGTCGGCATAATTAGACAAATACTAACATGATGATTCCCGAAATAACAGCTGCCGAAGCAGCTTCGATGATACAACATGGCGACTTGCTTGCTGTAGGTGGATTTGGTCCTGCAGGATCGCCCAAGGTTATTACACCCGCATTAGCAGCCAAAGCGCGTAAGGAACACGAAGCCGGACGCGAATTTAAGGTAAACGTGGTAACAGGTGCCTCGATTGGTGCCAGTTGCGACGGAGAACTTGCTGCTGCCGATGCTGTAGACCGTCGTTTGCCTTTTAGCGTCAACCCTGAAATGCGAAAGGCCTACAACGCGGGACGTGTGCGCTACACCGACCTCAATCTGTCGGACAACGCATCGCACCTACGCCAAGGACTCACGGGACGTATCACATGGGGCATCATTGAGGCTTGCGATGTGCAAGAGGTGCGTGGCAAACTGCGCATCTACCTTACTGCGGGCATTGGCATTGCGCCCACCATTTGCCGATTGGCAGAAAAGGGTGTTTTCATTGAATTAAACACTTGGCACAGCTCGCGCATCATCGGCATGCACGACATTTACGAGATTGAAGATCCTTGGTTTCGTGCCCCCATACGCATCACACAACCCATCGAAATCATAGGTTTGCCCTATATCGAAGTATCGCCCGAACACGTGAAAGGCATTGTTATGACGCACTTGCCCGACGAGGCACGCGCCATGACACCTGGCAATGAGGTGACAAAAGCCATAGGTCAGCACACTGCAGAGTTCTTGGTGTGGAATATGCAACAAAACTACATCTCGCGCAACAAACTCATTCTGCAAAGTGGTGTGGGCAGTGGAGCCAATGCCGTGATGGGTGCTTTGGGCGAGTCGAAAGAGGTGCCTAATTTCTCCATCTACACCGAAGTGTTGCAAGAAGAACCCATGCGACTGATTCAAGAGGGTAGGGTAATAGCAGCTTCGACAGGCGCCCTCACCCTGAGCCCTGAGCATTTGCAGGACCTTTATCGCAACATGAACGATTATCGTGGACGTATTCTTTTACGTCCTTCTGAAATCTCAAACTGCCCCGAAATCATTGCACGTTTAGGAGTTTGCTCGCTCAACACAGCCATCGAGGTTGACATCTACGGACACGTGAACTCCACCAAAGTTTCGGGCACCAAAATGATGAATGGAGTAGGGGGTTCGTGCGACTTTACGTGCAATGCCATGCTTGCCACCTTTACCTGCGGTTCTACAGCCAAAGACGGCCGCATCAGCAGCATTGTGCCTTTCTGCTCGCACGTAGACCACACCGAGCACTACGTCGACGCCATTGTTACAGAATATGGCGTAGCAGATTTGCGTAATAAGTCGGCGCTCGAAAAAGCCGAAGCCCTTATAGCCATTGCACACCCTGACTATCGCCCCATTTTGCGCGAATATATGCGATTAGCCGGCGCATACGGCGGACACACACACCACATTTTGCCTGCAGCCTTTGCCATGCACGACACCTTCCGCCGTAAAGGTGATATGCGATTGGTTGATTGGAGCGAATATATCAAAGACTAAGAGGAATTACCCACCACCAACTTTTCGTTTAGGTATTTGTAGCCAACCTGATTGATGTTTAAAAAGCCGTAGCAACATTATCAACTAGATGCGGTAGCTGCACTTGTTCGTGGCAGAGTATTCTTGACTTACCGACAGCCAATTTACCTGAGATGCCCTTGAGATGTCAATGGAAGTAATTTTGCCATGATAGTAGATATTTTTGGTTAGTAAATAGCTCCAAAAAGCGTGTTGTGTTCCTTCGGAGTGATATCGGAATTCCTTCGGAATCGTTTTTCGCCCAAATGGAGCGTGTTTTAGCAAGCTTGCGAGTGCAAAGTTACAACGCGAAAAAGGGGAATCCAAATTTTT
>UQQN01000023.1 GCA_900543155.1 uncultured Prevotella sp. | reverse complement strand
AAACGGGTCACCCTGTTATGGGTGAGATTGCACCTAGGCGAACAGCCGTTTTCATCTAACCCAAAGTTGAAGGGGCGGTGCGTTTAATATGTATAAAAGTTTAAAAAACGGCTTATCATACCCATTGTTTAAAAATAAAGCCGTATATTTGCATCGAATATACCCCATACCTTTGGGCCAGATTGGATTTGACAGCGGGTTGGAGTGGTATGTAAGCACGCAGTGCGCCTGATAGTGGGCACTTAAATCTCGGCTATCGACAATTTAACTGGCGAAAACAAGTTTGCTCTCGCTGCCTAATCGAAGTATAGTAGATTGGCTTTATTTCGGCACAAGGTGCTGAAACGAGACATCACCCAAGAGCTCTTTTCCCGAAGCGTCTTGACATGGTGGTGCAGAAAAATCGGGAATAGCCCGCGTTGGCCTCGCAACAAAGGCGAAATTTTTAGAGGATAAGGCTGCGGTTGGTGGCACTGGTCTTGCCACAGCACGAAAATTTAGTCAGTGATAAGCGTGTAGAAAGCATATTAGTTCCCTGTTTGGACGAGGGTTCGAGCCCCTCCTGGTCCACTTTTTTTAAACTTTAGGTTATGAACATCGCGTTAACTAATGCACATACAAGCATTGACTTGCCAGCTGTGGCATTGCAAAGATTATCTGCTTTAGCCGAAAAAAGTGGAATGTCTCTCAAAAAGTATATCGAAGGTGTTCTGTTAGATAATGCGAAAATAGAATCTCCTTCGCCTTCGGGTGATCCTTGGTTTGACAATCCTGAAAATATAAAGCTTGTGGAGCAAGGTGTGAAGGATTTTGAGCAAGGGAAATGCGTGAGATATACCCAAGCTGACTTTAAAACCAAGTTTGGGGTATGAAAAAGTATGCGGTATCTTTTTCATCTACAGCAGAATGTCAGTTGTATGAATGGAAGGCTTCTGGACAAGTCGCTGTACTTAAGAAAATAAAATCTTTATTAGCTGAGTTAGAGGTGCATCCCACAACAGGGACGGGTAAACCCGAACAGTTGCGAGGAAACTTGCAAGGCTGTTGGAGTCGCAGAATTACTAAGAAAGACCGCATGATTTATAAAATAATTGACAATGAAATTTGCGTAAATATCTTTTCTGTGAAAGGACATTACAGCGACAAATAAAAAACTGCAATTCTTCAACACGTAGGAGAATTGCAGTTTTTTAATTTCGGTCCCTTCAAATCGCAAGGCTTATACGCTTGGCAGAGAGTGTCCGTTGATTTTGCGATACAAGTCGAGGGCATACACATCGGTCATGCCCGAGAGGTAGTCGAGCACCGCCATTAGGCGGTCTCCTTCGCGTGGCGCATGCACCTCGTATTGCGCTGGGACTTGCTGAAGTAGCAACTGAGAGTAAGCCTTATCGGGTGCCATCACAGCATCGGTGAGGAGTTCGAGCAAGGTGTAGATGATGTGATAACCCGCAAGGTCTACGTCGGTCACTTCGTGGCAAAGATAAATGCGGGTGGCAGCCACCTCCTCGCATTGGCGGAAGGCTGCATGAAGCATGGGAGGAAGGTGGTCGATGAGCGAACCTTCAAATTCGCCTGCAAGAATCTCCTCCTCGTGCGTCATGAAGGTTTGAACACAAGCACGTTCAAGGGCATTGATAACGCACGAACGGTAATACACTATTTTGTCGTCGACATCAGTGTCGGTGGCATAGCGATTTTGCAACCTTTCTTGTTCGTCTTTTTCAAAAAAGTTGAGAAAAAGTTGCATGGTCTGTTCGTCGCTGAGCAAACGCAGTTTGTGGGCATCCTCAATGTCCATTATTTCATAGCAAATGTCGTCGGCAGCCTCTACCAAATAAACCAGGGGGTGACGGGCATAGCGCAGCGTATTGCCAGGCAAGTCGGGCAAGCGACGTAGACCTAAAGCATCGGCTATGTGGAGATAGGTGGCACGTTCGGCTTCAAAAAAGCCAAACTTAGGCTTGCGTCGGGCACCATCAGAGCCATAGGGATATTTCACAATAGAGGCAAGGGTGGCATACGTCATCACAAATCCGCCACGACGTCGTCCGTTAAAATGATGGGTGAGCAGTCTGAAGGTGTTGGCGTTACCATCGAATCGGGTGATATCGAGCCATTCAGCCTCAGACAAACAACGACCATCGTGCGTGATGAGGCTACGCCACTGACGACCATTGCCCTCGCTAAAATAAGTGCGAATAGCACGTTCGCCAGAGTGACCAAAAGGAGGATTTCCCATGTCGTGTGCCAAACAAGCCGCACTGACAATGGCTCCTAAACTGGTAACTTCGGTTTCAGCCAATTCGGGGTGTCGGACAATGAGTTCACGACTCACATCCGTGCCTAAAGATCGACCCACACTCGACACTTCTAAGCTGTGTGTGAGGCGGTTGTGTACAAACACACTACCAGGTAGCGGAAACACCTGTGTTTTGTTTTGCATACGTCGAAAGGCGGCCGAAAAAATTAGTCGGTCGTAGTCGCGTTGAAACTCTGTGCGCCGTTCCTCAAGGGGCTTGGGCTTATCTTCTTTGCCCAGTCGTTTAGATGATATAAGCGTTTGCCAATCCATTGCTATGAAGTTTTATGCCGCAAATTTATGATAAAAGCGGCAAGTATGATGCATATTTCCCCCAAAATCAGTACTTTTGCAACAAATAAACTCAAACAACGATTTAGACAGGCAATGAAAATAAAAATAGTAAATAGTTCGCACCATCCGCTTCCGCAATATGCAACCCCTTTGAGCGCAGGACTTGACCTGCGTGCCAACCTTGAAGCACCCATCACTTTGCAGCCTATGGAAAGGCGTTTGGTGCCTACAGGACTGCGCATTGCATTGCCCGAAGGGTATGAGGCACAAGTGCGTCCTCGTTCAGGACTTGCACTGAAGCATGGCATTACATTGCTCAATACCCCGGGTACGATTGATGCCGACTATCGTGGCGAAATTGGTGTGATTATGGTGAACCTCTCTACCGAACCTTTTACGGTAGAAGATGGCGAACGCATTGCACAACTTGTGATAGCCCGATATGAACAAGCCGAATGGCAAGAAACCGATGTGCTCGACGAAACAGAACGCGGCGAAGGAGGTTTCGGACATACGGGTAAGCAATAAGTTTCTTTGCCTCACTTCCTCAAAAAAACACCTACTAAAACATTGGCACAGATAATTCACATACAACACAATGAGCCAACGACAGCCCGCAGCCGTCGTTGGCTATTGGTGGTTTGTGCATTGGTGTCGTTGCTTTTGGTTAGTGCTTGCCATAGCACGAAACGTGTGGTAAAGACGGAGGGACGGAAAGAGACTATAGCGTATGTGCCACAACCCACGTTGACCCGTGCACAACAATGGCGCTATAACGAATTGTTTTTAGAAGCCATTCGTCAGAAAGAGGCGGGACATATTGGGGCAGCACACGAACTGCTTGAGGCTGCACTCAAAATAAATCCGTTGGCACCCGAGGCGCTCTATGAAATGGGCGTTCTAAAGTTGTCGTATACCATGTATTCAGACACCTTGGGACGTGCTATGGGCGATTCGCTATTGCATGAGGCTGTAGAAAGAGAACCCTCGAACCCCTATTACAAAGAAACCCTTGCGACGTATTTGGCAAATAGTGCAAAATATCGCGAAGCCATAGAGATTTATGAAGAACTTGCCGAAGAAAAAGAGTCTGACGAAACGCTGAGCACCCTGATTTGGTTGTATAAAACCAGTGGTGACTATGCAGGGGCAATTCGCACCATCGACCGCTTGGAACGTATTGAAGGACGCAACGAACAGTTGAGCCTTGAGAAGTTTCAAACCTACTTGGCTATGAAGGACGATGAACATGCTTATCAAGCCATAGAAGACCTTTGCGCTGAATACCCCTACGACTTGCGCTATCGTGTGTTGTTGGGCGACCTTTACGACCAAAATGGTTATCACGAACAAGCATTGCTCATCTACAAAGACGTGCTTGCTGCTGAGCCCGACAATAGTTATGCACAGATTTCGCTATTGGCATACTATAAAGCAGCTGAGGCAGATTCGCTCTACTTAGATTTGTTGCACCGCGTGGTGCTGAATCCTCGTACACAGAGTGTGGCACGCCTTGAGGCTATGCGCGGTTATGCCGAAGACAATTTGCGTCGTGGTGCAGACTCTACGGCTGTGTTGCGACTGTTTAACCAAGCATTGGCACAACCACAAGAAAATCGTGACATGGCAGAGTTAAAGGCCTATTATGTGAGCGAACGTCGCATGCCAACCGACTCTTTACTTGCAGCCATGCGCACCATTCTGCGCATTGAACCAGACTATACCACGGCACGTTTGCAAGAGTTGCTCATTATGTTGCAACGCGATAGCATGCAGCAGGTGGCAAAAATATGTCGCGAAGGCGAACTTTATGACCCAACCGAGGTTACGTTTTATTATTACGAGGGCACGGCGCTCTATCGTTTGGGCAAGGACCATGACGCCATTCGCAGGTTGCAGAAAGGCATCGAACGCATAGACGATAGCACCGACCGGCAGTTAGCTTCAGACATCTATGCCTTGCTTGGCGATGTGTTGCACAGCAATAATTTGAAAGAGGAGGCTTACATTGCCTACGACCATGCCCTTGAATATAACGAAATGAACTTGTTGTGTTTGAACAACTATGCTTATTTCTTGGGGCTGGATGGGAAGCAACTCGACAAGGCAGAGCGGATGAGCCGCATAACGATTGATGCGGAGGACACTGATCCTACTTATCTTGACACCTACGCCTGGATTCTTTATCTAAAAAAAGATTATGCCAAGGCACATGAGTACATACGCGAGGCAATACGTCTGATAGACGAGACTGAGGCAAATGCTTCAATTTTTGAACATGCGGGCGACATTGCTTACCGATGTGGCGACCGTAATCAGGCTGTGGCTTATTGGAAAAAAGCCCTGTCGCTCACACGCGACCGAAACGCCCGACGCAATGTGCAACGCAAAGTGTGGCGACGTAGACTTTAAGACGAATTTTTAAAATCAGAATTTTTTAGAACTACCCAAAAATGATTGAAGAATGAAACAACTCCTATACATACTCCTCGTGGCAGTGGCTTTTACCGCTTGCCGATCGAGCAAAAACATTGAAAAGAGCAAGGTGCCTGCAGCTACAGCCACTGCAAACGAGACTTCGCGTGTAAAGGCTGCACAAGCAGCAGCGGCATTGGCTTACACCCAAAAGGTGGTTTCGCACAAGGTTAACAGTCAGTGCATCAGTGCCAATGCCAAAGTGCGCATTACGGGCATGGGTGGCAAAGATTTAAGTGCAAATGGTAAATTGCAAATGAAGCGCGACCAAATGATTCGCATCTCATTGCGAATGTTGGGTTTTGAGGTAGGCGTGATGGAGTTTACACCAGCCGATGTGCTTGTGATAGACCGTTTTAACAAGCAGTATGTGCGTGCCGCCTACAACGAAGTGGGCTTTTTGCGTCAAGCAGGGCTCGACTTTTACTCGCTTCAGGCATTGTTTTGGAATGAACTCTTCTTGCCAGGACAACACCAACTCACCACTTCAGACTTAAAGCGCTTTACACTCGAGCAGGTGCAACAAACCAATGTGCTTGTGCCCACAAGTACCCCCCGCCTTACTTATCGTTTTGTTACCGACGCGGCTACCGAAACTCTGCGTCGTTTGCAGGTGGTAGGTAAAAATACGGGCGATAAGGGCGAATTTTCCTTTAACTATGATTTGTTCCAGCAATTTGGTGGACGACGATTCCCCACGCAGCTGCAGTTGGCTGTAACAGGCACAGGCAAGGACGTGAGTTTAGGCATCAGTTTGTCTTCGTTAAAAACAAGCGCCGACTTTGACACAACAGGTACAAAACTCTCTGGCAAATATACCCGTCGTTCTGCTGCCGAGGTGCTTAGCAAATTGGGAATGAATTAGGTATAAGGGGATTTATCTTCGGGTTTGATAGTATGAATTTCCCACAAAAGAATATCCCTCAATATCTCTCTTAATAAAAGAAAATACAAAAAGGTCACTACAAAATGGCTCGCATCGTTTATACATTCATCTGCTTGTGGATGGTTTGCATGGCATTGCCCGCACAAACCAATAAGAAGATACGCTCTTTGCAGAAACAGCAGACTACGCTGAAGCAAAACATTGCCTCGCAAGAAAAAATGCTTAAGACAACCAAAAAGGATGTCAACTCGCAACTGGCAAACTTGCAGGTTATAAATGTGCAGATTGAGGGACAACAAAAATACGTAGACGGCATTCATGCTGAACTTACTGAACTTGCCACAACAATAACAGGACTCGAACAGCAATTACGACTGCTTGAGCAAGACCTGGCTGTGTGTAAACGACGTTATCAGCGATCAGTGTCTTATATGTTTCGCAATCGTAATATGGTGTCGAAGTGGCAGTTTATTCTTTCTGCAAAAGACTTCAGACAAATGTATCGACGCTTGCGCTATATGTCGAGCTTTAGTCGCTACCAACGTGCACAGGCTGAGGTGATTCGCCAAAAAGAACAACAGGTGCAGGCTAAGCGCAACGAATTGCTGGGGGTAAAAACTGAGAAGAACCGCCTTTACAGCGAGGGACAAGCCGAAACGCGTAAACTGCAAGGACAGCAAAAAGAACGCCAAAATGTAGTAAACGAACTGAATAAAAAGCAAAAAGAACTGCAAGCATCTCTTGCCCAGCAGCGTAAAAAGGCAGCTGCACTCGATGCGCGTATAGACCACCTCATTCAACAAGAAATTGCTGCTGCAGAACGTCGCCGTAAGGCAGAAGCCGAGCGTCGTCGTAAGGCTGAGGCGGCACGTCAGGCACGACTCAAAGCACAACGCGAAAAGGCTGCGCGTGAACGTGCTGAGGCACGACGTAAGGCAGAGGCAGAACGCAAAGAAGCAGCAGAACGACGCAATGCTTCAAAGGCGGTGGCATCGTCTAAAACATCGAACAAGAGTCATGCAAGCAAGAATACTGCTCGCAAAAATACACGTCGTGTAGCACCGAAACCCGCACCTAAGGTGGAGGTAGAAGAAACACCCATATTCAACGAAGCAGACAATGCAGACCGCGCACTTAGCAACTCATTTGCAGGTAATCGTGGACGATTGTCAATGCCAATCACGGGTAGTTATGCCATTACGCGCCATTATGGTTCGTATAACGTGGCAGGACTTAAGGGTGTGCAACTCGACAGCAAAGGTATTAACATCACAGGTCACCCTGGCGCACAAGCACGCGCCGTGTTTAAGGGCGAGGTAACAGCCATATTTAGCTACAGTGGCATGTATAATGTGATTGTGCGACATGGTTCTTACATGTCTGTTTATTGCAACCTCTCGTCAGTGTTTGTAAGAAACGGACAACACGTTGAGGCTCGACAATCATTGGGTGCAGTGGCAAAAGATGCTTCGGGCAACTGCACACTACATTTCCAGCTACGCAAAGAAACTGCCAAACTTAATCCCGAGGCTTGGCTCGGACGTTAAAGGGGTGCAAAATATCAATATTAGTATATTCACTCATAAGTATAAAGCACATTAAAATGGTAAAAGATAATTGGAAACAGAAGGGCTATGTAGACGAGCCCGTGCCACAAGGTGTTGACCTCAAGGCCGAAATTCGCCGCATGTGCAAGGAAAAAAATGCGATCATCTTGGCACACTACTACACCGAAGGCGTGCTTCAAGACATTGCCGACTTTGTAGGCGACAGTTTAGGACTTGCACAACAGGCTGCAAAAACCGATGCCGACATCATTGTGATGTGCGGTGTACACTTTATGGGCGAAACGAACAAAATTCTTTGTCCTAACAAGAAGGTGCTTGTACCCGACCTTAATGCTACTTGTTCGCTTGCTGAAAGTTGTCCTGCCGACGAATTTAAAAAGTTCGTTGAGGCTCACCCCGATCATCAAGTAATATCATACGTAAACACTACGGCTGCGGTGAAGGCTTTGACCGACGTGGTGGTTACATCGAGCAATGCAAAGAAAATTGTCGAAACCTTCGATAAGGATGCCAAACTCATCTTTGGTCCCGACCACAACTTGGGCAGCTACATCAACTCTGTAACAGGTAGAAATATGTTGCTTTGGAATGGAGGTTGCCATGTACACGAACGCTTCTCTGTTGAAAAACTCGTAGAACTGAAGCACGAACATCCCGATGCTAAGGTACTTGTACACCCCGAGTGTCGTGGGGCTGTGGTAAAGTTGGCTGATGTGGTAGGCTCTACAGCCGCATTGCTCAATTATGCCGTGGCTTCACCATGCAACACATTCTTGGTAGTAACTGAAAGTGGTATTTTGCATGAAATGCAGAAAAAGTGTCCAGAAAAGAATTTTATTCCTGTTCCGCCCGACGATAGCACATGTGGTTGCAACGAGTGCAACTTTATGCGCCTTTGCACACTCGAGAAGGTTTACAACACACTTCGCTACGAATGGCCCGAAATAGATGTTCCTGCCGATGTAGCTGCTCAAGCCATTAAGCCCATAGAGCGCATGCTTGAGCTGAGTAAGTAAAATATGACTCAAGTTTCGGATTTAGTCAAGACGGGTTGAATTATCGTGCAAACCGAATGCAATCAAGTTTGCTTGAATTGCTGAGGTACAGCCGATAATGCTCGGGCTGAAAGCCCAAAAGCGCCTAGCCCAGGGCAAGCGAAGCGACACCCTGGGTTACGAATTGCCATAGCATTGACGCCCTGTAAGGGCAAAAGCATTCGATGTTGAAAATATATAAAGCTTCTGCCCTTACAGGGCGTCACTAACGAACGTGCTTTGACCCAGGGTGTCGCTTCGCTTGCCCTGGGCTAGGCGCTGTTGCCCTTTCAGGGCGCACTTGCTAAATCCGAAACTTGAGAATATGATAGTCGTTTTTGAGCAAGATTATATTTAGGTCGTATGATAACCATGCCAGGAATAGATCCGCAAATGATAGCGAACAATTTGACATCTTCGATTGTTTCGCCACCAGGGGACTTGCTTATTAATGAACTTGATGAGCGTGGCATAAGTATTGACCAATTTTCAAAACTTACAGGTATAAAAGCAGAAACTGTTACGGCAATAGTTCAAGGAGACGAAGCCATTACACCAGCGTTTGCCCTTATATTCGAAGCTGCGCTTGGTATAAGTGCAGACTTATGGATGAGTTTGCAAGCCGATTTTGATATGCAGAATGCTAAACGCAATCCATCTTTTATGGACCGTCTCAAGACAATACGTAAAATTGCTGCGGTTTTATAAACGTAATTTATGAGCATTACTCAAAGAATTGCTGCACTACGTCAATGGATGGCGGAGCAATGTGGCAACAAATGTGGCAGTAATTGGGCATATATTGTGCCAACTGCCGACCCACATAATAACGAATATATTCCATCCCATTGGATGTGTCGTGAATGGCTCACGGCATTTAATGGTTCGGCAGGTATTGCTGTGGTTACTGCCACAGAGGCTGCCCTATGGACCGACTCGCGCTATTGGCTTCAAGCTGCAGAGCAGTTGGCTAATACCCCCTTTAGCTTGATGAAAGAGGGAGACCAAGATGTGCCTGATGTAACCACTTGGCTTAAAGCACAAGGTATTCAGATGTTTGCAGGTCCTGCCGATATGATTTCGTGTCAGATGGTAGAAGATTTTCGTACCGAAGGACTTGAATATATGGCATTGCCCGATGCCTTCGATGTACTTTGGACAGACCGTCCTGCCTTGCCTGCACAACCTATAGTAGTTTATAATTCACTTTATGCAGGACGTTCGGCAAAAGAGAAATTAGCTACTTTGGCAACTTGGTTTGAGGAGTCTGTTAAGACCGAAGCGGAAGCCTATCTCATCAACGACCTTGCAGATATTGCTTGGTTGCTCAATCTGCGTGGTAACGACATAGCCTATAACCCCGTGTTCGTGGCATATCTCATCTACAATAAGCCATCGCGCAAGTTTACACTCTTTACACATGCCGAAACGCTTACCCCCGAGGCACAACAAGCATTGACAGAGGCAGAGGTGAGTGTAGCCCCTTATGTGGATGCCGTGAACTATGTGGCACAACATCCCACAGCTATTGACCCTGCTATGGCTACAATGCACTTGTGCCAAAGCACACAACGTATACACTATACGTCGCCCGTCGAGATGTGGCGTGCCATAAAGTGTGAGGCTGAGGCTGAAGGTATGCGACAAGCCATGTTGCGCGATGGAGTAGCCATGGTGCGTTTTTTGCGTTGGCTCGATGAACGTATGCAGGCAGGTGAAGAGGTTACCGAACTCAGTATTGATGAGAAACTTACTGCCTTGCGAGCCGAACAAAAGGGGTATAAAGAGTTGAGTTTTGGTACGATTGCTGCATGTGGTGCTCATGGTGCGATTGTACACTACGAGGCTGACCGTCATACCAATGTGCGTTTGCCACAACATGGTTTACTCTTGCTCGATAGTGGGGCACAATATGATTGTGGCACCACCGACATCACGCGTACCATTGCCCTCGGAAACCTCACAGCCGAGGAACGCCAAGTATATACGCTCGTTTTGAAGGGACACATGCGTTTGCAAAATATGCATTTCCCCGAAGGCACAACAGGTCTACAGCTAGACCTTGCCGCACGTCAAGATATGTGGGCTGCAGGTTACGACTTTGGACATGGAACAGGACATGGAGTAGGGGCTTCGCTTTGTGTACACGAAGGTCCTCACCAAATCCGCAAAAATGTGCGCCCTTGCACACTCATTCCCTTTAAAGCAGGTATGACCATTACCGATGAACCTGGCATTTATGTGGAAGGACGTTTTGGTGTGCGCATAGAAAATACGCTTCTCTGTGTGCCCAGTAAACAAACTGCCTTCGGACGCTTCTTGCGTTTCGAAATCCTCACACTTTGTCCCTACGACCTGCGTGTAGTAGACTTTTCGCTTCTTACGCCCGATGAGATAGAGCAAATCAATGCTTACCATCAGCATGTGCGTCGAAGTCTTATGCCCCGTCTAACCGAAGAGGCTGACAAAATATGGTTGGCACGTGCCACTGCCGATGTGGAGTAAACTCTTAGGGAGCGTATGCGAGTAGTAGGGGATGAGAAACCCTACTTCGCATTTCTTTTTTTCATATTACATAGAATTTTCAAAATAATGGAAACAACAAGACAACAAAAAATATCACGTCTCATTCAGAAAGAATTGAGCGACATTTTTCAAAAACAAACTCAAGGCACACACGGTGTGTTGGTGTCAGTAAGTGCAGTGCGCATTAGTCCCGACTTAAGCATTGCGCGTGGTTACTTGAGCATCTTCCCCTCAGAACGTTCGCAAGAAATTCTTGCCAATATCAATGCCAATGCACGCCAAATTCGTTTTGAATTGGGTACACGCGTACGTCACCAGTTGCGCATCATTCCCGAGCTAAAGTTCTTTATTGACGATTCGCTCGACTATCTTGACCATATCGACTCATTGCTTAAGGGTGATGAGGCATCTGCCCAAGATAATGCAGCTGAAGATAATCAAAACACTGAGCCCAATGCTTAGTTCGTGGCGTTTGCCTTTGTTCTTTGCCCGTCGCTATTTGTTTTCGCGCAAAAGGGTAGGAGCCATCAACATTATTTCGGGCATATCTGTGGCAGGCGTAGCCTTTGGCACAGCAGCCCTGTTATGCACACTTAGTGTGTTCAATGGCTTTCGCGATCTTATCGGGTCGCTCTATACCAATTTCGATCCACAAATAGAGGTTGTACCCACACAAGGAAAGTTTGCTACAGCCGACGACCCTGCCTTGGCACAAATGCGTGCCTTGCCAGAGGTTGAGGCCTCGTCATTCTGTTTAGAAGACAATGCACTCATCCTTTTCCGAGGGCGTCCCACCGTGATAATGCTCAAGGGCGTAGACGATAACTTCGATCGTGTGACAGGTATACGCTCCATTCTCTATGGCACAGGTAGCTACCAACTTCATCGAGCAGGCATAAATTATGCCATTCCCGGAATAGGTTTGGCAAGTACCATGGGCGGAATAGACTTTGGTACGTTGCAAATTTGTGCACCTCGAAAGGGTGAACGTGTAAATTTGGCAAACCCTGGTGAAAGTTTTAATGCCGACGATGTAACTTCGCCCAAGGTGTGTTTCGATGTAAAACAACGTCGCTACGACGAGAACTATCTCATCACCTCACTCGACTTTGCACAAGGACTTTTTGAGCAACCAGGATGTATTACAGCACTCGAACTCAAACTTCGTCCTTCAGCCAACACCGAGCGTGTAAAGGCCCGTATGCAGCAAATAGCAGGCTCGCGCTTCAAGGTAATGAATCAACTCGAACAACAGCAAGAGGTGTTCAATGTAATGAACATTGAAAAGATGATGGCTTACTTATTCCTTACCTTCATCCTCCTTGTGGCATGTTTCAACATTATTGGTTCTGTCTCAATGTTAATTATTGACAAGCGTGGCGATGTACAGACACTGCGCAACCTCGGAGCCAACGAAAAACTCATCTTCCGCATCTTCCTTTATGAAGGTCGTTTTATAGCCGTGGTAGGTGCCATTATAGGTACACTCGTAGGCTTAGGATTATGTTGGTTGCAGCAAATATTTGGCATTATCAAGTTAGGAGGTTCGGCTGGAAATTTCATCATCGATGCCTACCCCGTGAGCATTCATGCCACCGACGTAGCCTTAGTGCTTGCCACAGTTATTGTGGTAGGGTTTGCTGCCGTGTGGTATCCTGTGAAGTACCTCAGCAAACGATTTTTAAATAACTAACGATGAATTTACTTAAAGTAAAATCACGATAGTTAATCGAATAAAATAAGTAACACCGCAACTCGTTGTTTATCAATGAGCTACGGTGTTATTCCCTTTTTATTGTTTGCGGTAGTTTATGCCTCCATATTACGTGGCAAATGGTCAAGCACTTGTTCGCGCAAGAATGTGCGGTCAATGTGTGTATAAAGTTGAGTGGTGCCAATACATTGGTGTCCTAACATGGCTTGAATGGCACGTAAATTGGCACCTCCCTCAAGCAAGTGTGTGGCAAAGGTGTGACGCAATGTGTGGGGCGAAATCGTACGTGTGATGCCTGCTTGCAAAGCATAATAGCGCAAATTCTTAAACACCGAAATGCGCGATAAATGTTGTCGGCGTCTAAACGAAATAAACACGTAGTCTTCTTCTCCCGCCTTGGGTTCAATGTGACAACGACAGGCAAACCACAAATTCAATTCCTTTATAGCACGCGGAGAGATAGGTACAAGACGCTGTTTGCTGCCTTTGCCCGTCACACGGATAAAGCCCTCGTCTAAAAACAAGTCTGATAAGCGTAACGTACACAACTCTGTGACACGTAAACCACAGCTATAAAGCATCTCAACGATAGCACGGTCGCGTTGCCCCTCCTCTTGACTAAGATCAATGGCATTTTCAAGTGCATCCACCTCTTCAACAGTCAACACCGTGGGGAGGTGTGCAGGGCGTTGGGGCATTTCGAGTAATTCGGTAGGGTCAGATTCTATGTAGCCATCAGCAAGTAAATAAAGGTAGAACTGTCTCACCCCCGTGAGGATACGCGCTATGCTAACAGTCGAAATCCCCACATCGTGCAGTGTTGCCGTAAAACGATGCAAATCGTCGAGCGTTACAGTTTGAAAGGAGCCTCCCTCGTCTTCAATGAACGTGAAGAGTTTACACACATCGCTAACATAAGCCTGCTGTGTGTTTAAGCTCAATCCTTTCTCGAATGATAGGTAGTTGGCAAATTTTTCAATTATCGTGGGTTGCATAGAGATGTTTTGCTTATTGTGACTTTTTTTATTGTAGAAAAACCAGTAACTTTGCAAGCAAAATTACTCTTTTATTTTTTAACTCAGAAATCATGAAGCTCTTAATCATTAATGGTCCCAATCTTAACTTGTTGGGACAGCGTGAGCCTGGCATCTACGGAACGGGCACAATGGACGCATGTTTGCAACAATTACGCGAGCAATACGCCCAACACGAATTGCTTTATTTTCAAAGCAATATTGAGGGCGAACTGATTGACCGACTGCAACAAGCTGACCGCGAGGGTGTGCAAGGAGCCGTGTTCAATGCTGGGGCTTATACCCACACTAGCATTGCATTACACGACTGTATTCGCTCACTCCATTTCCCTGTGATAGAAACCCATATCAGCAATGTACATCAGCGCGAGGAGTTTCGTCATCACAGCATGATAGCCGCAGCCTGCAAGGGCGTGATATGTGGTTTCGGTCTTAATTCATACCGTTTGGGGATAGAAGCACTTATTATTTAAGTATTAAGTATAAAGTATAAAGTATTACATTCTAATGAGGTAAATGATAGAGCATCATCTGCGTAGCCCTATTACTTATTATTCAATGCTTAATACTTAAAATTTTTCCCTTTTTTACTCGAAAACAAACACTTAACTAAATGTATAAGAAAACCAAGATTGTGGCAACCATCTCTGATATGCGTTGCGACGTAGGACTCATTCAGCGACTCTATGATGCGGGCATGAACGTGGTGCGACTCAATACTGCCCACCAAGATGCTGCAGGTATGAAACGTGTAATCGACAACGTGCGCGAAGTGTCGAGCCACATTGCTATTCTCGTTGACACCAAAGGCCCCGAAGTGCGTACCACACCCACCGACCACCCCATCGACTATCACAAGGGCGATATTGTGACCATTGTGGGATGTCCTGAACAGCGCACCACACGCGAGGTCATTTCCGTGAGCTATCCTGGTTTTGTAGACGATGTGAACGAAGGTGCACAAATCCTTATCGATGATGGCGACCTTGGCATTCGCGTAGACCATAAAGAAAACGGACAACTTATTTGCCACGTTGAAAACGATGCCACACTCGGTTCGCGCAAAAGTGTGAACGTGCCTGGTGTACGCATCAACCTCCCTGCTTTGACTGAGAAGGATAAGGCGAACATTGAGTTTGCCATCGACTATGACGTAGCTTTCATTGCCCATAGTTTTGTACGTTCTAAAGAGGATGTATACGAAATTCGTCGCATTCTCGATGCCCACAACAGCGACATCCGTATCATTGCCAAAATCGAGAATCAAGAAGGTGTAGACAATATCGACGAAATTCTCGAGGCTGCCGATGGTATTATGGTAGCTCGTGGCGACTTAGGTATCGAAGTTCCCCAAGAGTTTATTCCTGGCATTCAGCGCCGTCTTGTCGACAAAGCCATCCGTGCCCACAAACCCGTAATTGTGGCAACACAGATGTTGCAAAGCATGATTCACAATCCACGTCCCACACGTACGGAGGTAACCGACATTGCCAATGCCGTATACTCACGTGCCGATGCTTTGATGCTCTCGGGCGAAACCGCCTATGGCGATTACCCCGAAGAGGCTGTAAAAACCATGGCTACAGTAGCTTGGCAGGCAGAGCGTGACACATTTAAGGAATTTGGTGACGTAGATATTCCCCTTTCAGAGAATCCCGATGTAACCGAGTTCTTCTCAAAAGAGGCAGTGATGGCTACCAAAACCATGAAGCTCCGTGCCATCATCATGGACTCATATACAGGCCGTACAGCACGTTACGTAAGTTCATTCCGTGGCGAAAGCACCATCTTGGCAATCTGCTATAAGGCAAAAACAGTGCGTCATCTTGCTTTGCAATATGGTGTATATGCCATTTACATGCCTATGAAGAGCTATGGTCACGAGTTCTTGCTCGCAGCATTGCGCAAGCTCCTTTCTGACAATATGCTCCACCCCGAGGACCGCATTTGCTATCTCGGTTCGCAGCGTAAAGAGCAGAGCACCTCGTTCATGGAAATGAACATAGTGAAAAACCTCTTCCAAAATGAAGGAGAAGAAACCTACCCCAATTAACACCACACTGCAAGCATACGTAGAGAGCGTCAGCACACAACCTGACGCTTATCTCACGCGTCTTTATCGCGCCACAAACTTACATTTGTTGCGTCCGCGCATGGCGTCAGGTCATTTACAAGGACAGTTATTGCGCATGCTCATGCAGATGCTTCAGCCCAAAACCGTTGTTGAGTTTGGTACCTATTCGGGCTACTCAGCATTAGCTATGGCATCGGGCATGCCATCGGACAGTCGTGTCATCACCTTCGAAATTAACGACGAGCAAGAGGCTTTTACGCGTCCTTGGCTTGAGGGTGCGCCCTATGAGGCAAAGGTAGAAATGATAGTGGGTGATTGCTTTAAGTTGTTGCCCCCCATGAATCTCAGCATTGATGCAGCTTTTATTGATGCCAACAAGCGTCAGTACGTAGAATACTACGAGTTGTTAATGCCTTACACGCATAGTGGCACCATTCTTTTGGCTGACAACACCCTATGGGATGGTCATGTCATAGACCCAGTATACGACCACGATGATCAAACCGAAGCCATTCGTCGCTTCAACCTTCATGTGGCAAACGATCCGCGTGTAGAGCAGCTCATTTTGCCCGAGCGCGATGGACTTTCTATCATTCGTGTGCGATAATCTCTCGCACCCCTCATCTTTTGTGTCTAAAGGTAGGTCTTAAAAAGAGATTACATAAAAGAAATAAGTAAACGGCTCAACTGTCAAATCTCTGACAGTTGAGCCGTTAAGTGTTGGTACAAGAGATGATTCTAAAGAGTAGGGTGTTCAAAATTCATCAAATGTTCGACATATTAAGTCCATTTTTAAGGACTTATATCTTAACCTTTTAACGGCCTTCGTCCTTAGTTACTAAGAATGAAGGTCGTTATGGTTGGTAGCAAAATGTAGTATAACGGCTGCTTTTTATGTTCTTAAACACAAAAGTGCTTTTTTCTGTAATATCTTTGCGTGTTTTGTAAAAGGTTTTTATATATTTGCCTACGTAAATTTATATACTGAATCTTAATAAGAATAAAAACAAAAAGATATGGCAAACCCTGTTATGGTAATGGCGCATATTGCACCACATATACCTTCGGAAATGATTCCGATGGTAGCTCAAAAGATTGAAACTCTGCCCGAGGAAAAATTGAGTATGCTAATGGCTATTCCACTTAAAGACCCTGTAATGGTGACTGTTTTGGCTTCGTTATTGGGTTCATGGGGTGTTGACCGCTTTTATATCGGACAAATAGGATTAGGCATTGCTAAAGTGCTGACATGTGGTGGCTTAGGTATTTGGACACTTGTAGACGTGTTCTTAGCTGGATCTAACACAAAGAAAGAAAATTATAAAACACTGATGATGTATCTTGCATAAAAAGTTTTACATACAACTTTCATTGCTCACGCTACTTGCTTGGGGGTGGTTGCTTTGCAAAATCTCTACACCGAATGTTGGTATTGGTTCGTGGTGGCAATGTCCGTTTAAGTGGGTTACAGGATTGCCATGTCCTGGATGTGGCACTACGCGTGGTTTCCTTGCTTTAATGCACGGACATGTATGCGAGGCTGTAATGCAACAAAATGCTTTTGCTATTATAGAGTTGCCTGCATTGCTTATTATCACGGTGTGGATTCCCATAGATTTTTTTATGCAAAAACCAACGCTCTGCAATATTTGGGATAAAGCAAATTTGTGCTTAAAACGTAAAGGAGTGTGGATACCCGTGTTACTGACAATATTCGCCAACTGGATATGGAATGTTACAAAAGGACTATAACCATACACCGCAGAGACATTTGTTAAAACGCATCTAAATCTTACAGAAAACTCAATTTTTTTACAAACACTTATAAAATCTTTCAACATGGAAAAATATTCAATCATTGTATCGCAGATTATTCCTAACATTACAGAGGAAATGATTCCCAGTGTATGGAGCAGAGTGAAGGACATGGACGACTCAAAATTGCAAACACTTGCAGGTGTCCCCATGAAGAGTCCGTCAACAACTGTGATTTTGGCTTGTCTTCTCGGTTCATTAGGTATTGACCGCTTCTATTTAGGTGACACCATGATGGGTGTACTTAAGCTCATTACAGGCGGTGGTTGTGGTATTTGGTCGCTTATTGACTTTTTTACTGCTATTAGCCGTGCTAAGAAGTCGAACTACAATAAACTGCAGATGTACTTATAAAAAGAATTGTATAATAACAGTAGTTATTGAGCCATAAGGCTCATGTAATAACAACTCTACACACGTGCTGCCTTGAACTACTCCATATTGTAGAGCAAGGAAGCACGTGTTTTGTATAAAAGACGTTGAACAAAAAATCGTATTAGAACAAATACAAACAATAAAAAGAACAGTTTTATGAAACTTAAATCAATTCTATTTGTATTACTGGCTGTGATTATTTCAGCTTGTAGCAACAAACCTGCTGAGATTACATGTACGGAAGTAGATGGTAACCACAAGGATGCTATCAGTGTGCCCGAAGAGACTTTTACCCTTGAAGCCGAGGGAGAAGGCGACATGCAGACACTCACACTCAATGTAAAGATGGCAGCTAAAGAACACATTAGCGGCATCACGTTACTCGACGAGAAAAACATTAAGCTTAACGAGATGTTCGGTATAGCTGTGTGCGATGAGAATGGTGCAGAACTCACTGTGCTGAAGCTTGACTCTGACGCTGCTAAAACCGCCTTTATCAATGTATTGAAAGGCAAAGCTGGCGAGACTAAAGAGGTTAAGTTCAGCAAAAAGAACGTAGCTAAAGACAAGGTAAAGGACGTTTTAAAGAAGGCTAAGACATTTAAAGTGAAATACTTGTCTGTAGCACTCGAAAACGTAAACCTTAGCGGTAATATTGGCAAATATCCTGTATGCATGACGCTGAACATTGATGAAAACGGTGTGATTACAGGTGCTTATTACTACAAGCGCATGGGTGTAAAGGCTTTGCTTTATATGAAAGGTGCCTTAGAAGATGGAAAAATTCAAGTTAATGAGTTCAACATTCAGGGCGACAACACAGGTACGTTCGATGGTACATTTAAGGATGATAAGTTTGGTGGTATCTTCGACACGTATGGTACACGCTATGCTTATGACTTAAAGCTTGACGCAGAAATGAATGCTATTGATGTGAGCAGTGTGCCCTACGACATATTTAACACACAGTTTGTGTCATCCAACATGGAGAGCAGCGACGACGATAGTAGTTTTTCATCAGACAGTGGTTCTGTTGATTGGGACGAATGGCTCGACCAATATGAGCGTTGCGTAGACAAGGTTATTTCTTTGAATAAAAAGATGAAGAATAACGACCCAAGCGCAATAAGCGAATACACTGAATACTACGAAGAAATGCAAAAGCTTTCTGAAAAAGTAGAATCTGCAAAGGGTGACCTCTCTGTAGCTCAGTTGAATCGTTTAAATAAGATTCTTGCTAAGTTAGCTAAGAATGTTAATTAAAGAATGCTTTAGGGTGGTTCTGTAAAGCCACCCATATTTAAAAAAAGAATAGACAGTTCTGCTTCCTTTAAAAAAAAGAGTTCAGAACTGTCTATTCTTTTAGTGTATAAGTGTTGTTTATGAAGCGGGATTCGTGTAATCTGTTTCCGAATTTTTTGCAGAATTGTGCGATGTGTTTACAGGGGATATGCTTACACCACCCAATTTGCCGATGACATATACAAAAGGACCCTTATTCTCATGAATAAGACCGCCCAAAGTTAAAGTTTCGCCCTCTACAAACGCTTGTGATTTAAAAGTATCGCCTACTGAAATTTTACAGTTACAAGCTTCGTAAACTTCAAATTGATCGTTGTCTAAATAACGCACAAGCATGTGGCGGTCGGGTTGCCAACTAAGACGTAAGCAATCATCCTTTGTGAGATTGGCAGTCATATAGCAACCTGTTAATATGTTGCTCGACACACAATTGTCAAGACCACCATTCTGAAAGGCATTATAATCGGAATAGCCCAAATAGCGCGAAAGAAAGTTGAGCGTGTAAAGGCTTGGATGGTTATAGTCGCGTTGGTGTCCCCACAAACGCTTTAAGGTAGTAGCACTCACATACTCTTTCATTGAGTTCAGAATTTCCTGGCTCAACCACACAAAGTCGCGGTGTGTTTTCATTGCGCGCTGCACATGCTTTTCTATTTCTGTTGTAATCTTTCTATCCATTATATGTGAGGTGTTAAGCTTAACTGTTTGGCACAGAAAATGTGCGAATATGTTGTATACAAGTTGTTAACTTCGTTCCTATGTGCGAAATTAGCAAGTTTTTTTTAATTGCCAACTGTTTTAGGCGGATAATACGCTAATATTCAACAAATATGGTGCTCATGACTTATCTTATATAGAAACATTCGCAGCAATGTAAAGATTTATTCGTACTTTTGCTGCAATTTCCAATAGTATTCACAAAAGGGTAGGCACACTATAGTGGCTTTACCCCTAACACTCCATAACGGTATGAAAGAATTTTTCCGTGTAATGCGGCAATTCGTAACACCCTACAAAGGTTATCTCATAGGTTCGCTTGTGTTCAACCTTTTGTCGGCTGTGCTCAATGTTTTCTCGTTTGTATCTATCATCCCTATGTTGCAGATGCTCTTTGGCATCGACCAACATAAATATAGTTTTATAGCCTGGGACACGGTGGGCATGTCGGTTAAAGACATTGCAGTGAACAATATGTATTGGTATACCACGCAACTTATGGAGCGTTTTGGTGCAGCTACGGCACTATTATTTATAGGCTTGTTTTTAGTAAGTGCCACACTGCTAAAAACTGGTTGCTACTTTGCTTCTGTGGGTATAATGGTACCCCTGCGTACGGGCATTGTGCGTGACATTCGTAGCCACATCTATCACAAAATAGTTTCGTTGCCTCTATCGTTTTTCAGCGATGAGCGTAAGGGTGATATTATTGCCCGTATGAGTGGTGATGTGGGCGAGATAGAGAACTCTATTACGGGTTCGCTCGAAATGCTTATTAAAAACCCCATCCTTCTTATCTGCTATTTTGGTGTGCTTATATACACCTCTTGGCAACTCACATTGTTTACCATTGTAGTACTGCCTCTTATGGGTTGGATGATGGGACGCATAGGCCGTAAGCTTAAGCACCAAAGTTTAGATGCACAGAACAAATGGAGTGAAACAATGGCGCAGCTTGAGGAAACGTTAGGTGGCATGCGCATTATTAAGGCTTTCACTGCTGAACATAAAATGGTAAATCGTTTTGACCGTGCTACAAACGAATTTCGTCGTGCCTCAAATCGTGTAGCCATTCGTCAGGCTTCGGCTCACCCTGTAAGTGAATTTTTAGGCACAACACTGATTGTATTAGTTTTGTGGTATGGCGGTACGCTTATTTTCTCAGATCATTCGCCTATTGATGCGCCAACTTTTATTTTCTACATGGTGATTCTTTATAGCATCATTCAGCCGTTGAAGGATTTTTCAAAGGCTTCGTATGCTATTCCTAAGGGTATGGCCTCTATTGAACGTGTAAACAAGATTTTAAAAGCAGAGAATCCTATATCCGAACCCGAAAATCCTGTACATATAAATGGTTTGAACGACAAAATAGAGTTTAAAAACGTGTCGTTCAGCTATAATGGTTCTACACCTGTGTTACATGGTGTAGACCTCACTGTGCATCGTGGCGAAACCATAGCCTTGGTGGGACAAAGTGGTTCGGGTAAATCCACATTGGTAGACCTTCTTCCGCGCTATCATGATGTGACAGGTGGCGAAATAACCATTGATGGCGTAAATGTAAAGAATGTTGCTATTGCTGATTTACGTTCGCTTATTGGAAATGTGAATCAAGAAGCAATTTTGTTTAACGACTCATTCTATAACAACATCACCTTTGGCGTAGAGAATGCCACAATGGAACAAGTTATTGAAGCTGCAAAAATTGCAAATGCTCATGATTTTATTATGGAAAGTGAACATGGCTACGAAACCAGTGTAGGCGACCGTGGTTGCAGATTATCGGGTGGTCAACGCCAACGCATTTCAATTGCACGTGCAGTACTTAAAAACCCTGCTATCCTTATTCTTGATGAGGCTACCTCTGCACTCGACACCGAGAGCGAACGTTTGGTACAAGAGGCTCTTGAGCGTTTGATGAAAACGCGAACTACCATAGCCATTGCACACCGTTTGTCGACCATACGTAATGCCGATGAAATTTGTGTACTACACGATGGTCGCATCGTAGAACGTGGTTCGCACGACGAATTGTTACACTTGGGCGGATATTATAAGCGACTACACGATATGCAACAATTATAAAAGTACCTCTTTTGTCGCAAGGTTTTCTATTCATGTGTGGGGAATCTTGCGATAAAGCTATCTTACAGCCCCCCAAATATTATTGTCCATAGAAATAATAACTTATGCAACAGTCTAAATATTGGCACTTAGCATTGCGCTTAACTCTGCTCTATGCATTGCTTGTAGCACTGATGAGTCTTGCTAAACCCCTGTTTATGTGTGTGCAGCCTGCCGACGTAGCAGGAGCATTCACATGGCGCGATGTGTGGCAAGTGATAAGTCATGGTCTTCCCCACGATCTTGCTACAGCAGGCTATTTGGTAGCCCCCGTTTGGCTATTTGTGGGTGTAGCCGTATGGACCCATCTAAAGGCATGGCGCATAGCATTTCGCGTGTACGCGATTATTGTAGCCGCGGCTTTAGCCATGATATATGTGGGCGATGCTTGCCTTTATAGCTTTTGGCATACAAAGTTAGATGCTACGGTATGGACCTATTTAGCACAGCCACAAGGCATTACACAAAGTGTGAGCATGAGCTATGCACTCTGCACCGTGCTTGCCATGTTAGCAACAGCGGTTTTGCTCTATTATGCCTTTACATGGACTTTTATACCTCAAAAAAAAGGCAATATCCGTCGTGCTTATCGCAGTCGTCGCCCTATATTAAAAATACAAATAGCTTGGATGGTTGCATGGGTAATAGCAGGTGGCTTGATGTTTTTAGGCATACGCGGAGGAATAGGTAAAAGCACAGCCAATGTAGGCATGGTATATTATAGTTCGAATGCCTTTTTAAACCATTCAGCAGTGAATCCTGCATTCAGCCTGTTTACGTCAACCCTAAAAAGCCATGATTATGGCAAGGAAGCACGTTTTTATGGCAACGATGAACGACGTCGCATTGTGAGTATGCTTGGTTATAACACCGAAAGTCTCGATGTGCAACGCCTGCTCAATACGCCACGCCCCAACGTACTGCTCGTGTTGATGGAAGGGTGTGGAGGCACATTCGTCAACGCTGTAGATAGTTTGAGCGATGCCAATATCACGCCCAATCTCAATCGTTTGGCAGCAGAAGGTGTAGTATTTTCCCGTATGTATGCCAATTCCTTCCGTACCGACCGTGGCACAGTATGTACGCTGAGTGGCTTCCCCTCGTTCCCCGATGTAAGCGTAATGAAACTTCCTACAGTGTGTGAGAAACTTCCCAGCATAGCCAGTAGCCTTAAGCGCGAGGGATATAGCACCCAATTTCTATATGGCGGTGATATCAATTTTACCAATATGCGAGGCTATTTGCAAAGCACTGGATACGACCGCATAGAGGGCGAAGAAGCATTTCCCACAAGCGTAAGGCGTACGCATAATTGGGGTGTAACCGATTGCATAGCTTTCGATACCCTCTACCATCGCATAATTCGCATGCCTAAAGATAAACCATGGCACATGGGCTTTCTCACTCTTGCCAGTCACGAACCTTGGGGAGTGCCCTATAACCGCATTCCCAACGACCCAATAGCCAATGCAATGGCATATCTCGACGATTGTATTGGACATTTTATTGAGCGTTTGCGACAAACGGCACAATGGAAAAACACACTAATCGTCTTCCTTCCCGACCACGGCATTGCATACCCCGATGGGCTTACCGACGACAATGAACGCAAAAGCCACATTCCACTTATATTCACGGGAGGAGCAGTGGCACATCCACAACGCATAGAAACTATTTGCAACCAAACAGACTTGGTCGCTACGCTTTTAGGGCAGATGGACATTCCGCACAAAGAGTTTCGCTTTAGTCGCGACGTGTTGAGTGCCACTTACACACATCCCTCCGCCACACACACTTGGCAAGAAGGCACTTACTATTTAGATGCGTCGGGCATAACGGTGGTGAACCTGTTAACCAAGCCTGTAAGCATTCTGCGTGAAGCTCCACATCCCTCACAAAAGCGACTCAATGCCGCTAAAGCATTGCTGCAAACTGCTTACGACCATCTAAAATGAGGACAATAAGCTCCCCTTCTCCAATAGGCAGTGCAGATAACTCAAAAAATAAGGAACACATAAACTCATGACTAAAATACTCATCACCGGAGCATCAGGTTTTATTGGTAGCTTTATGGTGGAACGTGCCCTTGCTTTAGGTATGGAAACTTGGGCTGCCGTACGCCCCACAAGTAGCCGCAAATATCTAACCGATAAGCGTATACACTTTATCAATCTTAACCTTGGCAACGAAAAAGAACTTTATACGCAGCTAAAAGAACACCTCGACACCGAGGGACGTCCTTTCGACTACGTTATTCATGCCGCAGGTGCCACAAAATGTCGCCGTGCAGAGGACTTTTTTAGCATCAATGCCGAAGGTACCGAACGTCTTGCACTCAGCCTTCGACTCACCGAAGCACTCAAGGCCGACGGACGTTTTGTGTTTATCAGCTCGCTTAGTGTGATGGGACCAGCCCACGAAAAAGACAATCAGCCCATCGCAGAGCACGACCTTCCTGTGCCCAACACCGCGTATGGTGCCTCTAAGCTACAAGCAGAGTCATTGTTAGCTGATGTAAAGGGACTTAACTATGTAGTGCTACGTCCTACAGGCGTATATGGTCCGCGCGAACGAGACTATGCCATGATGGCAAAAAGCATTCGTCGCCACATCGACTTTGCCGTAGGCTATCGTCCGCAAACCCTTACATTTATCTATGTGGCCGACCTTGTAGACGCAGCCTTCTTAGCGCTTGAGCATGGTGAGTGTGGTCGTAAATACTTCCTAACCGATGGTGCAGAATACTCAAGTCGCGCCTTTAGCGACCTTATTCAACAACGCCTTGGTGTGCGCCACGTGCTTCACGTCACTGCCCCCTTGTGGGTGTTGCGTGTTGTGAGTTGGATAGCCGAACACGCAGCCCGTATGCTTGGCACAACCTCTACGCTCAATTCAGACAAATACCGCATAATGTGTCAACGTAATTGGCGGTGCGATATCACCCCTGCTCGTAAAGAATTAGGCTATTGCCCACAATGGTCACTTAAACGTGGTGTAGATGCCACATTTTAATGCGCACAATTCCCCACACGTTTTTATGCCCAGCATAATCCTTTAAACATACACTTTTTACCTGTTTCTATGCAAGGCATAGCACATGGCTACTATTTCTAAATAATTATCCCCATGCACACATCCACCCCCACCCACTTCCGCCTAATCGCAGTGGAGTGGATTACAATTATTTATACCCTATTCACCACTTTGCTTGTTCTTGTGTTTTGGAATCGCATGAACAATCCCCTCCCTCTAATCGAAGGTCGCGCTTTGGTGCTTGGAGGCATGGCTATAATGGCATACCTTCATCACTTACGTCCCAACAAATACCTTATGCTTTTGCGTTACATCTTTCCACTTTCGCTTTTAGGCTATTGGTATCCCGACACATACGAGTTTTGTCAGCTCTTTCCCAACCTCGACTACATTTTTGCAGCTGCCGACTATTCCCTTTTTGGTTGTCAGCCTAGCATCACTTTTGCGCAATGGTTGCCCCAAAAGCTATGGAGCGAGCTCTTCCACATGGGTTATTTTTCATACTACCCCCTTATAGCCCTCACAGTGCTTGCCCCCTTGTTTACAAATCGCAACCAGTTTAGCCGCATCACTTTTGTGGTCTTAGCTAGCTTTTTCCTTTACTACCTCATCTACCTTTTTTTGCCTGTTGCAGGTCCGCAATACTACTTTCATGCAGTGGGCACCGAGGTTATCCAGAGCGGGCATTTCCCCCAATTGGGCAATTACTTTCGCTACCACACCGAGCTTGCCCCCTCGCCTGGTCCCGAAGGCTTTTTCCGTGAGTTAGTAGAGAGCACACAGCAAAGTGGCGAACGTCCCACAGCAGCATTCCCCTCAAGCCATGTAGGCATGAGCACGGTGCTTATGATGCTATTGTGGCGTATCAAACGTCCATTGTTTGTTTGTGCATTCCCCTTCTACTTCTTCTTGTGCTGCGCCACCGTATACATTCAAGCGCACTATTTAGTCGATGTCTTTGGTGGATTTGTTACAGCCGTCATCTTCTATGCCCTCACTAATTGGACATACACACGTTGGCGTACTGCTAAGGACGGAGCAAGAATAACCATATAAATAAGAACTATAAACCTAAAAATAACATATATGACACTCAAGCACATTCTCGCCATTGCGCTTCTTGCAGTATCGGCAAACGCAAGCGCACAAAGCACTGTGGGTAAGGGAGGCATTACCCCCGAAATGCTCACACAAATGCGTCAGGCACACCCCACAACACCCGCTGACCGTGCATTGCGAAATGCGTTAGCCGGTACAAGCATCAACCAACTTGCTACCAACGCCAATAATGCCGACGCTACCGACACTCACTTTAGCAACGAAGTACCCTCGCGCGGCATTACCGACCAAAAGAGTTCAGGACGTTGCTGGCTTTTCACAGGTCTCAATGTGATGCGTGCCCAAATGATTAAGCAATATGGTCTTGGCGACTTCCAGTTTTCGCAGAGCTATAATTTCTTCTACGACCAACTCGAAAAGTCAAACCTCTTTCTCCAAGCCGTTATCGACAATGCTAAAAAGCCTATGAACGATCAACTCGTAGACTGGCTCTTTAAAAATCCACTTTCTGACGGCGGCACATTCTGTGGCGTTATTGACGTTGTAAGCAAATACGGACTCGTACCTGCTGAGGTAATGCCTGAGTCGTTCACTGCTAACAACACGTCGCGCATGGCAAGCATTCTTAGTCTTAAACTTCGTGAGTATGGACTTACTTTGCGCAAGATGGCTGCACAAGGCAAAAAGTCTGCCGATTTGCAAAAGGCTAAAACAGAGCAACTTGGCACCATCTACCACATCCTTACCATCTGTTTGGGCGAACCTGTGCAAAAGTTCACATGGGCACCCCGCGATGCCAGTGGTAAACTCTTGGGCGAAGCTAAAGAATACACCCCACAGCAGTTCTACAAAGAGTTTGTGGGTACCGACCTTCGCAACTCGTTCATTATGGTAATGAACGACCCCTCGCGTCCTTACCACAAAACTTACACAATCGACATGGATCGTCACTCATACGATGGTGCACAGTGGACGTATCTCAACCTCCCCATGGACGAAATCAAGCCACTTGCCATAGCCTCTATCAAAGACTCTACGATGATGTACTTCTCGTGTGATGTAGGCAAATATCTTGATTCAAAAACGGGTGTACTCTCATTGCGCAATTTCGACTACGAGTCACTTTTTGCTACAACCTTCCCCATGACCAAGGCAGAGCGCATTAGCACTTATGCTTCAGCCTCAAGCCACGCCATGACCCTTATGGCGGTAGACCTTGATGCTAACAACAAGCCCCGCAAATGGATGGTAGAGAACTCATGGGGTCCTACTTCTGGCTATAAGGGTCACCTCATTATGACCGACGAATGGTTCGATGAATACATGTTCCGTTTGGTTGTTGATAAGAAGTATGTGCCCGCAACTACTCTCGATTTGCTCAAGCAGACACCTACCAAGCTTCCCGCTTGGGACCCTCTCTTTGCTGGCGAAGAGTAATTTGCATGATCTTTTGACGTTTATTGTCGTCGATAAAGATTTTTATTAGGAATCACCCCTGTAGGGGGAGATAAGGTAACCAGGTATGTGAAAAGGAAACTGTTCTACTTCACATGCCTGGTTTTATGTTACGCCACACCCTACGTGTAGGGGGTTGACTCTCTTAGCCAAGTGAATGTGGTAGCTGCATTTGTTTGTGGCGAAGTATTCTTTCGAGTTGCCGCTACCCAATTTACTTGAGAAATCCTTGATGATGTCAATGTGAGTAATTTTTGCCATGATGATATGAGTTTTTAAGGTTAGAAAATAGCTCCAAAAAGCATTCTGTGTTCCTTCGGAATGATATCGGAATGATATCGGAATTGTCGTCCGCCAAAATGGAGCGTGTTTTAGCAAGTTTGCGAGTGCAAAGTTACAACGCGGTGAAGAGTTTGCCAAATTTTGTGCAAATTTGTGGCGTTTCGAAATGTTAAAATCACACTCAAGATCGGAAGAGCGGTTCAGCAGGAATGCCGAA
>UQQN01000022.1 GCA_900543155.1 uncultured Prevotella sp. | reverse complement strand
ATCTCACCCCTAACGGGGTAACCCATTAAAATAATACACGAATTGAGGCGTTTCCTGCGTTTGTTATTGTTGAATATCAACTATTTACAATATTATTTTTTTCAAAACCATGCCGAAAAAAATCATGGATTTTGAACACCCAACCTATAAAGATAAAAGAATGCAACAAGGCAATATTAAACTAAGACTTTCCTGCATTTATTTTATAAAATAATTTTGAATACCTACTTATTAGGGAAAGCACTTGCATAAATCAAAAAAAAAGCCCAATTTTGCGTGTGGCTGCAAGCATTTGCTTGTTTCGGCAGGGCGTTTTCTTTACGGATAAATATGATTCTCTTAAAAGAAAAGCCCCCCATAAGTTTTGCACAGCCACACGATAACATAGAACCACTATCACATGAAGATTATTATTGCAGGAGCCGGAGCCGTGGGTACCCATTTGGCAAAACTCCTCTCGCGCGAAAACCACGACATCACACTCATGGACGAATCGCCCGAGAAATTAGAAGATATTTCTTCAAACTTCGACATTTTGGCTTTACCCCTTGCGCCTTCGTCTATCTCAGCGCTCAATCAAGCAGAAGTAGGAAAGGCAGACCTTTTTATTGGCGTAACACCCGACGAGGCACACAATATGACAGCCTGTATGCTTGCCTCAAAGCTCGGAGCAAAAAAAACAGTGGCACGTGTTGACAACTATGAATACACCTTGCCACAACACCGCGATTTCTTTAAAACCGTGGGCATTGACTCTATCATCTACCCCGAAATGTTGGCAGGCAAAGAAATTCTGCATAACATCAAGCGCAGCTGGATTCGCCAATGGTGGGAGGTGCAAGATGGTGCTTTAATTTTGATTGGTGTAAAGGTGCGCCAAAATGCACAAATTCTTGACAAACCCTTAAAAGATCTTTGTGGCACAGACTCGCCCTATCATATTGTTGCCATTAAGCGTGGCGACGAAACAGTTATCCCACATGGTGGTGACTGCCTACGCGCACTCGACGTTGTATATTTCATGACTACCCCAAAGTATGTCAACTACATTCGCGACCTTGCAGGTAAAGAGGAATATCCCGACGTATCAAACGTAATTATCATGGGCGGTGGTAGCACGGCTGTACACCTGGTAGATGCCATGCCCGATTACATGCACGCCAAGATTATTGAAGCCGACGTACGCCGCGCCGAAAAACTTAACGAGGTAGTAACCAATCCACGTTCTATGGTAATTCGTGGTGACGGACGCGACCTTTCTTTGCTCGAAGAAGAAGGCATTCGCAAAACACAAGCTTTCTGTGCTTTGACCGAAAATTCTGAAACAAACATCTTGGCTTGTTTGGCTGCCAAACGCTTAGGTGTGCGCAAAACTGTGGCTATGGTCGAAAATACTGACTACATCAGTATGGCTGAAAGTCTCGACATTGGCACCATTATCAACAAAAAAACATTTGCTGCAAGCCACATTTACCAGATGATGCTTAAAGCAGACATCACCTCGGTAAAGAGTTTAACCGTAGCCAATGCAGATGTAGCAGAGTTTAGTGTATCGCCCGAAGCACGCATTATTCGCAAGCCTGTGAAAGATCTTGACTTGCCTACATGTGTCACCCTTGGTGGTTTAGTGCGCGATGGACATGGCGAACTCATTAATGGTACCACACTCATTCGCCCTGGCGACACCGTGGTAGCCTTCTGTCTTAATGGTGGAATTAAAAAATTAGAGAAATTCTTTAAGTAACATTTTCTTGGAAAAGAACTTGCCTCCTCTCTTGGAGGGGGACTTTTTCATTTGAATATATTTAAAAACATCATACTTAATCATGACTATTGTTGAACGTTTTTTGAAATACGTTAGCTTCGACACACAAAGCGCCGAAGACTCAAACACCACACCCAGTACCGACAAACAATTTAAGTTAGCAGAATACTTACGCGATGAGCTTAAGGAAATTGGCATGACCGAGGTTGAAATGGACGAGAATGGCTATGTATATGCCACACTCCCTGCAAATACCGACAAAGAAGTGCCCACCATTGGCTTTATTGCACACATGGACACAAGTCCTGACTGCTCAGGTGCCAACATCCACCCACGCATTGTCAAAGCCTACGACGGCAAAGACATTGTGCTCGATGCTGAAGCAGGATTGGTAACCTCGCCAAAAAAATTCCCCGAACTGATCGACCATGTAGGCGAAGACCTTATTGTTACAGACGGACACACCTTACTTGGTGCCGACGACAAGGCTGGTATTGCCGAAATCGTACAAGCAATGGTTTACCTCATGGAACATCCCGAAATTAAACATGGTCGTGTGCGCGTAGGCTTTAACCCCGATGAAGAGATTGGTTTAGGAGCTCACAAATTTAATGTTGAGAAGTTTGGCTGTGCTTGGGGCTATACCATGGACGGTGGCGAATTAGGCGAACTTGAATACGAAAACTTTAACGCAGCAAGTGCCAAAATCGAAGTAAAAGGTGTAAGTGTTCATCCGGGTTATGCTAAGAACAAAATGATCAATGCAGCTCGTGTAGCAGCCGAATTTGCTGCACAAATGCCTGTTACCGAAACACCCGAACAAACTGTAGAGTTTGAAGGCTTCTACCACTTGCTTAATATTGAGGGCAACGTAGAGCATGCTACCCTCTCCTACATCATCCGCGACCACAACCGCGAACGCTTTGAACGTCGCAAGCAGTTTGTACAAAAGGCTGCCGAATGGATGAATGAGCGTTATGGCGAAGGCACAGTGACTGCAACCATCAACGATCAGTATTACAACATGCGCGAAATGATTGAGCCTGTGCCTCATGTAGTAGACATTGTGCTTGATGCCATGAAGGAGTGTCAAATTCCTGCCAAGGTACGTGCCATTCGTGGTGGTACCGATGGCGCCCAACTTTCATTCATGGGATTGCCCTGTCCCAACATCTTTGCAGGTGGCTTAAACTTCCATGGTCCCCACGAGTTTTTGCCAATCCCCTCATTAGAGAAGGCTTCAGAGTTAGTCGTAAAGATTGTAGAACTTACTGCCAAACGATAAAAACAACGCATTTTTAAGCGATTCGATTGTTACAAGTGACAAGTGAAACCTCAGTTCATTGACAACTGAAAGTCCCCGTTTCACCTTGTCACTTGTTTTTTTATTATTTCTGTTTTTGGGTTCATTGTTCTTGAGATTGAGCCCCCTTGTTCCGCCGAACCTCATTGTTAGTCTTTCGCTCCATTCCGCATTGTTGGTTTCCTTTTTGTGTTTCGCTGTCTCTTCGTTTCAGTACCGATGTGTAGTCGATACATCTCCCATTGTTCTTCGTTCATCCTCCTATCGTTCTCCTATCGTTCTCCGTTCGGGAATAGGAGAACAATAGGAGAACAATAGGAGAACGATAGGAGAACGATAGGAGAACGATAGGAGAACGATAGGAGAACGATACGGGATTGATACGGAAACGATACGGAAAATATTGTTTTGAAGAAACCGCCAGCTACGAAGAGATAAAGCCCGTATACGTAGGGTGTTCAAAATCCATAACATTTTTCGGCACGATTTTAGATGTTTGCAGCTTCGCTGCTTGTTTTTTGTGAACATTAATTGTCATTAATTCGGGGACATTAATTTCGAGACATTCATTTTTTCTTTGCTAATGGACATGAAAAGTATTAATGGAACAATTAATGGGCATTGATGGTAATTAATGTTCAAAATAAAACGCGAAGCGAGAATATCGGATTTTGTTGTCGATAGGATGTATGTTTAAATGGGTTACCCCATTAAAATAATACACAAATTGAGGCGTTTCCTGCGTTTGTTATTATTGAATATCAACTATTTACAATATCATTTTTTATCAAAACCATGCCGAAAAAAAATTCATGAATTTTGCCCCCACCTAACGGGGTAAAACCGTGCAATATGTTACTTTTTAGCCAAAGAGAAAAGACGGGCTATGCCATCATGCACCCACTGACACACATAAGACGAGATGAGCGCAAGCACTATCAATGCACCAAACATCAATGCAGGGTAACGCAAACCATAGATGTAATCGTGAAAAAGGTAATAACAAAAGAATGAGTGCGTAAACCACATATAAGTGCTATGGTGCCCAAAATAGCACAACACACTTTTCACCCATCCTGCCCTATGAAGCATGAGGTAGAAGGGCAAAAGAGGCATCATTGCAATGGCTTTTAGAAACATCATCTTAAAGACGATACATACGATAAGAGGTAAGGCTACACCTGCTGCAATGACCCAACGCCTACGATTCGCAGATAGCGTATCTAACTTCATACGTAAACGATCTATCCCCTTGGTACAGAACATCCACACGCCGAAGACGAAAGAAAAATAGAGGTGTAAAAAGTTCTTCACTACATCCATTACATACACCTCCTGCATCCAATGCGTTTTAGACAGTACTGCCCACACCATATAGCTTATGGCTGCAACGAGAAACATGCTTTTGCGTTGTTTGTCACCTCGCATCATACAACCTATAATCCACGGCGAAAAGAACACCATAAGAATGTAAGAACGCAAGAACCACCACTCTCCGTTATAAGAGTATGTAAGGCTAAAGAAATTCAAGAAAAACTCACTTATACTGCCTGGATATTCACTTGGATTGATATAACATGCCAAAGGTATGAATAGTAAAAAAACAGTCCAATACATGCCCAACAAGCGCCAAACTCGTTTCAAAGGATGTAACCGATGATCGGGCTGTTTTTGCCATGAAGCAGCAAGTCCATAACCTGAAATAAAGATGTAAATAGGCACACACATGCCCCCTATGCGACTTAATAATAGAGCTAAGGGCTTATCTCCTATACACAAAAGATTGCTACATTCTGCTGCACGTTCTGGCGTATTAAAAAGATGAAGAAAAAGCATCATAAGTATAGCAATGCCTTTCAACTCTAAACTTTCTTGTTTATTCATTCACGTATATAAAAGAAATGTTCAAACAATATATGTCTTTAGTAATAGTTTGGCATTCATTCTGCAAAAGATTATTGCAAAATGAATGCCTATTTGTTTTTTAGAATCAATTCTTTGAATCAAAACTATGCGCTCTTTATTCAGGCAATACGTTGGTTGTACCGCCCAAATAAACGTACTGACCATCGCACGAAATGCCCTTGGCTTTTTTCCCCGTCACGTTCATGTGGATGGTACCGCCCTTCAAAGTGTAGTTGCCTTTTACCTTAATGCCACGACATTTTGAAGTAAGAGTAGCATCTGTGGGGTCTGTATAAGTACTGCCCGAGACGTCCATTTTAATGCTGGTTGTAGCACCCTCTGCTTGGTCAATAACTAAGTTACCGCCTACACTGATGCCCTTACCACCATTGCCCGAAACAGTAGCGTCAAAGCTACCACCGTTTATGGTCATGTCCGATTCACTCTTAATACCCTTCACGTCATCGGCTGTTACCGCATATTTCAAAGTACCTGCATTGATAAACACTTGACCGTTAAACTCGTCCGTCACATCTTTTGTGCGACTTACATCAATGCAATCTCCCTTTACGTTCGGTATATTAAGTGTGCCACCGTCCATTTGGAAATATTGTTCAATGTGCAAACCATCGTTCGCAGAAGCTAACACGTTGATGGTTCCTGTGGAGGCTTTGAACCATGTATATTCGTCTGAGGCATAAGCATGGCGGGCATTACCCGTAAGGTTCAACACACCAGCGCCTTTAAATTCAGCATGTCCATTCACAAAGAAACAAGCCTTTTGCAAACCTGTAGCACCATCCACAAGTGAGTTTTCTGTGCCTTCAGCCAGAATCACGTCAATGCGCTTGCCATTGTCAATGTAAATAGCTGCACTATCGGGATTGGTGATGTTCACACCATTCAACTTTACAGCGGCTTTATATTCACCTGTGGTATAAAACGAACCATTTGTGGTAGTGCCCGAAAGCACATAGCTTACTTCATCTACCATTCCAGGGTTTTGCACAATGTTTACGTGGTTTCCCTTCACTTGAATGGTTGTAAGGTTATTAAACACATCGCCCGACACGGTTAAGTAAGCACCCGTTTTATCGTTGAATGCTACATCTACGGTATGGCTCAAAGCCTGTGCTTCACGATCTACCACAATCGAGTCGATACCCGATACTGCAGTTGCCACACCACCGAGAGTTACAAACGATTCACCATTCTCAGTGCTAAACGTCATGTCGCCCAACGAAGCGATAGGATAAGTTATCACTGCAGGTGTGCCTTTGGGATAAACCTTAATGCACTGTGCCGAAAGTGTGGTGCCAGCAGTGGCAGCCAAAAGGGCTATAAGGGTAAAGAGCTTTTTCATTGTGCCACTACTTTAAGGGTTGTGTTATTGATGCGAACAAGGTAGGTGCCCTTGCTAATAGGCGCATTGGGATTAAGTTGACGACCATCCATGCCAATCACACAAATACGACTACCTACAGGCGCATTGGTGCTAAGATGTCCGTTCACAATTGAAGCAGTCAGCACATCGTCACTTGTATTTACCGATTGAATGCCCGTGGCTGTATTCGAGAAGAACATCTTTGCCATTTCGTTCAATGGTGCACGAAATGTTTCACTACCATTTGTAGCCACTAAGTTACCACCTTCGAAGGTAATCTTCACATGGTCTGAACGCAATGAAGTTTCTGTTCCTGTACTTTTTTGAAAAGTAAGGAAGTCGTAGCTCTGTGCCGAAGCGGTAATAGCCGAAGCACAAAACAACAGGGTGAGAATATGTTTCATAACGCAAAAAGTTTAGTGTAAATCCAGTATTACATACTACGCAAAGTTTTTCAAAACAAGTAGCTAACAAAACCTCGTTTAGTTTGTAATACCTAATTTTTAAAATTTAAATTTATAGCCAATGCTCAGTACATGATTGTTTCCGTCTGAATCATCGTCTGCACCGTGGTTATACACATAAGCAAAGTCTATTTTGTGTTGTTTGGTTACTTTCCACTCCACACCTGCAGTAAGTCGTTGTTTGTCGAGGTGCAGACTATTGCAAAAGTCATTGCTAAATTCGTACGAAGCATAGGGTGTCCAGCTGCAGTGACGAATGTTATATGCTACTTGAAAGCGCGAACGTAGATAGTGCTTATGCTTGCTGCGCTTTCCATCGAGTTCTTGCGATTTTGAGCTATAAAGCACTCCATCATACGGATACACATCGCCTGCCCAACCTCCTAACTGCTCGTCAGAGAGGGGGGCACGATATTTAGTCTTTGTGGTTTGTGTAGGCACAAAGTGCGTATATTGGTAACGCTCTCGCACAGAGAATTCAAAACACGACTTATTGGCTAATCGCACATCCCACGAACCCGTCACATCAAAAGTTGCACGATGCTTATTGCGCCAATATGCCTCTTCCACGTTCACACCTCTTGTTTTAGGCGTTACCTCTTCCAAGTTATAGTCGCGAATAAAAGCATATCCACCACCAATACCAAGCCAAGGAGTAATTTTATAACCCAAGCCAGCATCAAAGTCGTAACGTGTAAGGTCATTCAGTTTATTTTCAGCACGCATGCCTAAGCCTGCATCCACCGAAAACTGCTTTGTAATGTTTTTTTGTACCGAAGCACCTAACCACACACCATAATCGTCGGCATGTGCAGCTGTAAATACGGCTGTTGCAACGAGTGCAAAAGTAGCCAGTCTCTTTTTCATAAGCTAAAAAGAACAGGTTAATTATTCGTTAATTTTAGGCAAGCGTGTCATATGGTCCACGCTTTTAATGCGTCCTTCTGGGTCTTCATAGAACACACGGAGCATGGTCATATCTGTTAAGAAGTCGACAGCTCCCACTTCTACACGAAGAATTTTCAAGCCCAAACGTTCCTCAAGGTCTGCCTTGAGTTCGTCATATTTTTCGGGCTTTATAAGGTCGATGTTGTCGTATTTCACATATTTACAACCCACATTGCTTGATGTGAGGAAGTTCTCGCACAACCAAACACAAACCAAGAAGACACCATTGATGGTTAGTTGTTCAAGAATAGAGAGTGTTTCGCCACATTTACCATTAAGCACACTGAGTGCTACAAGGAAGAATAGGTAAGTCATTTCGCGAATAGGCACACTCTCTGTGCGATAACGAATGATACCGAATATAGCAAAGAGTCCTAAAGCAGCACCAATACCTACGTCATGACTGCCACGCATCAACAAAGCAATCAGCATAAAAATGCTCACGCTGAGCAAGATGAATGTAAAGTAGTAGTCGCGACGACGACCTTTAGGATAGTAGAAAAAGTGTACGACAAGCCAAGTAACGAGTGTATTCATTACGAGGCTGCAAATGAGGGGAAGAAGATGAAATGAGGTGAAATCGAACATCGTTTTGTTTGTAAGATTAGGATATGTTTTGTTATTATTTATTCAATGCTTGCAACTGGCAGAAGCCTTTTTAAGACAGGCGTTGTTCACTACCCAATGCGTTTAGTTTTCCAAAGGTCTTTTTTCTGCCACCTTATTGATTTTAACCAAACGTTTTTTGAAACGGTTAATACGCAATCCTGGGTCAGTAACCGAGGCTCCTACACAATATTTGCTAAATCCCGCAGGTTTTATGCGCAACTGTCGCAACAGAGGGAGAATGGGCGAAGGGCAACGACCATCACGTTTCAGTTCAATCACTACAATATTCTCCATTGCAGCACGCTGTTCGGTGAGGTAGTTATAAAAGTGAATGCCAAAGTCTATGGTCAGTCGCTCTGTTTTATCGTAGTTTACTAACGTAATGCGGTTAAAGCGATTTCCCACAGCAGGCACCAATTCACTAAGCACCATACCTGTTTTCTGCATCACAAAGTCGGCTCCTGCATGATCCTCCATGACTGCCTTAAGCGAAGGCACCTCTACACGGCTTTTAGCCGTTTTACCATGGTTATCCTTCTTTTTTATTTCAAGAAAGGTGGTGTTAGAGTTCAAATAAGTGCGCACTCTTACCTTTTGTCGGGGTTTACGTCCTGTTTCATGTTGACGAAACATGGAGCGTTTCACGGCATCGTCCCAATAAGTAGTGGCATAAGGACTTACGCGCTGACCAGCTATTTCTTGCGAGAAGTAACTACCCTTTGTGAGTTTTAGCAACTCTTTCAGTGTAGCCACGTTCGTCACATACTTTTGGTCAGTACGATTCATCAACCTAATGCCCGACATCTCTTCAAGTGAGATAGCAGGTAAGGTACGAGCTAAAGTTTCTATTTCGTTTACAGTATTTTCCATACCGTAATGTTATTCTGATTTATATTAAACGTATTAGGGCAAACAAGTGTTTTCCCCTTTCAACTGACAAAGGTAAGTGATTATTATCGTCTTACAAAACAATCTTGCAATATTTTTGTAACAATTGCTTTATAAACAGCGACATAATTGGCATGTTTAACGGTCAAAACAGGCATTTTGACGAAAAAAAAGCCACGTTTGTATATTTGTTTATACATGGAGATTACATATCTATTTTAACGACGTGAAATATCGTCAATCATTATGCGTCAATATGAATGGGTTACCCCGTTAGGTAGGGTGTTCAAAATTCATAAAAAAGGCGTTGGTGTAAATTTCGTTTTTTCGGGTAATAACGATTCCGATATCATTCCGAAGGAATACCGATACCATTCCGAAGGAAGATAATTGGTCAAAATGTCGGTTTTGAAAAATGGGGCTTTTAAAATTGGTGAAATATATTGCACGATTTTATTGGATTTTAATGTTGGTAATGCACGCTCTGAATTATCGTGCAGGCGTGCATTCTTGGTTGCAAAACCATGCAGAACATTTTGCCAATTTTGAACACCCTATCTAACGGGGTGCCCCATTTAATCATGCCCCTTATCGACATCAAAAATCGATAAAACCATACAGAAAATTAATGGAATAATTAATGGGCATTGGTGGAAATTAATGTTCAAAAAAAACGCGAAGCGGAAATTAGATTTGCAGCTACGCTGCTGTTTAAGGGAACATTAATTACCATTAATGCCCATTAATTGTTCCATTAATTATTTCATTAATTTTCGCCTTGCAGGTATTTTTGATGTTTTAAATGATTGATATTCAACAAGAACAAACGCAGAAAACGGCATACACACAAAAAGAGTGTACGACGAATCGCACACTCTTCTCCTACAACTAAAATCACAGCACAACGCTTTGTGCCTCGAATTTACATGTCTTTTATCGCACAATTACCTTAAACGTACGTCCCTCGGGCACCTTCTCCGACGAGAGCGTGATAAGGTAAACACCTTGTGGCATATCGAAAGTATAAACCGACTGATGGGGTGTATAACTGCGTAAAAAACGTCCCATAAAGTCGAATACCTCAACCGAGGTGATATTGTCTGCCTCTGTGGTAGCTGCTACCACCTTTCCAGCATGCACCGAATAACAACGTAAATCGGTTTGTACCGAAGTTGCCTCTTCCATGTTTGAGGTAAGGAAATAACGTCCCACACTGTTCGGACTTAACATCACACGCACTGAGTCGGTGAGCAAGGTGTGTTGGTTCGTTTTTGCATCGAAGAGGTAGAGCGGTTCTGGGAGTAAAGCTGTGCCACTCACACTAAACTGCACCTCATCGTCGGTTGTAGCCTCAACACCCAAGGGTACATTACGCAAACTCGTAAGGTGGTTGATGGCTGCTGCACAATTACCCGAAACCGTGTAAACCTGTGGAGCAGAAGTAAGGTCTTTGTCAAAGATAACCTCTACATCCTCGCGGTCATCAAAATCGTTATCGGCTTCTTCGTTGGTCAACACACGTGCCATAGACTGTCCCTTCGCATTGCTTGCGTGGAGCGTAATGGCTGTATTGCGTCGGTTCACATTGTTTTTACCTGTGTTAAATAGTATCGCACATTGCGAGGGATTGAACACGATATTGGTGAGCAAGGCTCCTGTAGTGGCTTTCACAAAGAATGCCTGCATAGGAGCAACACGTCCTAAACCAAACGATTCGTCCTTACCAAAAGCGCGGAGTGTGCCATTGTCAACAATCCAATACTTCTCAAAGAGTTGTGGATTGTCTTGCAAGAACAACTTCATGTCGATGGATGCCATATAGGGATTTCCCACCAAGAAGTAACCATTTCGCTGTTGTGTTTCTTCGGGTGTAACCTCTATCACGCCATTCAGTTTCATCGGATTGTCGGTCTTACTATTATTCGTAAGCAACAAGCCATTGAGCGAACGGTCTAATCCCGTGCTTTGTGGATTCTTTTTATTGCCTGTATGGTCGTAATAGTCAAAACTGGTATCCGCCTTAGGCAGTCTGAAGAGTGCCACCGAAGCATCTGCTGTAGCCTCTTTGGGTTCTGGATAGAGCGAATATCCCATTCCTCGTGCATAGGCTTGCTTCATGTCATTGAAGGGGTGGCTCCACTCTGAGGTAACATATTCCACATCTTCGTTGGCAGCATCATAGTTCACTTGGGCACTATAGTCATAGCCATCGGCTGCTACCACTTGTGGGTCGGTCTTGTACCAAGTGCGTTGATACACATAATACTTCGCACGGTTATAGTCTTTACTACCATCGCCAAAGGTAATGGGTTGGAAAGCCTCCGTTTCTTGTTTACCCGTAGCATAGGGCAAATAGAAGTCTCCTGCATACACATTGTGAAGGGGCACAGAGAACATGCTCCATCGGTTCACAGGCAATGCCAAGTCTACCCATGCTTGTTGATAACTTAGGTAGTGTTGGTTACGCAACTGTGCCTTTGCCTCAAGATTTACAGGGTTTGCCGAAGCAAAATATACCTCCTGACACATATTGGCATAAAAGTTTTCACAGTCAAAATACTTTATGCCGCCCTCTATCGTCGGGGTGGTTTTTAGCATCAGGTTGTAGTTGATATATTGGGTCGGCTCACTGAGCATGGGGTTGAGCAATGACTCTGCCGAAAGAATGCCTTGGCTCTGGTCTGTAGCATAACTACCCAACTGTGGTGTGGTGGTGTTGGGACGAATGATGACCTTCGTAAAGCGCATCGGCACATATATTTGAGGCGTAAGACTTGGGTCATTGCCTGCGGCAGAACGTAATCGGGGTGATTCTGCATCCCCATAGTCTTTATAGTCATCCACACTTTTTCCTACACCTTCTTTGCGCAAGTCTGCCTTGGTTGAACGTGCCCAGTTGGCATCGTTATTCCAGTTGGTATTCGTAGAGTTACCTCCTGTCCAAGTCACATACTCTGGCACAATATTGAGGGTAAAATTGGTGGTACCAAAACATACGGCATGTCCTGCTACATTAGGATCGCGTGTAAAATCACGATATACCAAAGCAAAGGTATATGAGTAACCCTCGTGAAAGGCTATTTTACCATTTACCGTTGTTTGTGTGCCATCTGCTGCAGTAAAGGTTTCTTGGTTCTTACTGAAGTCTATGATGAGCGCACGGTCTGTAGGCAATAACAAATAGCCTTCGTTTGCTACTTCGCCTACCTTTGCGCCCCATGCTGCACCATCTACTGTGGCTACTTGCAACAGACTTTTATCAATGGTGGGGTCATTGGTTGCTACCAAGCGTACACAACCCATTACTGGATTTTTGTTTGCATCGCGTTGTTCAAATATCAAGCGATTGCGCGATGTGCCTCCAAAGTCGTGTGTATTATTTTTGAAGTCTGCATCACGATAAGCATTTATGGGTATGCGCAAGCGTGTGTCTGTTTGAAGGGCATTGGCTTGTGCCAGTCCTAAACGAAACTCTTTGGCGGAATTGTTCCACGCGTCAGGATAACTTACCTTTGGATTGCCTAATCGCAAGAAGGGCGATTCATAAGTAAAGGTGGCTTTTTGTGTCAACAACGAACTACAGATGGTGTACTTTTGTTTCGTTTTGGGATCATCATATTTGCCTGGCACCGCAATAAAGTAGAAGTTGGCATTTACGTCGGTCTTCGCCTTCATTGTGAGTGTGGCAGCATAGCTGTCTGACTTGGTAAGCTTTACGATCAAAGCGTCGGATACTGCAGGGTCTGGAATCTCATCCCTGCTTTGACTTGTGTATTTTTTGAGAACCTCGTATTCCTCATCAGTGAATGTACCCTTTTGTGGAGTCTGCGTAGGTGTATCTAAACCCGTTGCATTGGGATATTCTGCACGAAAATGCTCAATGGCTTGAAGCAAATTGTCGGTTTTACGAGCATTCTCAAATGCCTTCTCCGAACCTATCACAAAGTCGAAATTCCAAGGAATGTCTTTGTATATACCATATTGGGGGTCGGGCACATGCAGCTTCACTTTCAGATTTACATCGATTTGGTCTTTTCCACACTCCGTAGAATAGGTCATACTGGTAGAACCTGTGTTCGATGTAATCTTGATGTTTGAGAAGGAGATGTTAATAGGCTTTGAATAGATAGAGCAAGGGTCGCTTGGTGTACCCCAAGTGCCTGGACCATATTGAGGCGAACCATCTTTGTAATAACCTATCACGGTGGGCAGCGCCACACTGACATAATACTTCTGCGTAGGATCAAGTGGGAAGAACACATCTGCCAAAACCAAGTTGAGGTAACCAAAGGGGTCAGTCTCGGTGATTGTGGTGTTTTGACTGTCTTCAGCATTGATCCACACCATGCCGTATTTGTTGCCTTTATCGTCACTACCTGAATCGTGATTAGGATATTTTGTGGGGTTGTCTTTCTTTGAAGGATAGGTAGTGTTATAAACCTCACCATTTTCCTTGCAAATGCGATAGTAAAGAGGTTTGGTGCGCTCGGTTACATTGAGAACCGACTTTATCATGTTATAGTCTACACGTAACTTCAAATAGGCACCATTGTCTTTTTTGGAACAATACTCTTCAGCCTCCGAGGTTTGAATCACTTCTATTTGGTCGTTTGCCACATAAAAGCGTATATCGTCTATGGCATAGTCGGCACCACCCGTTGAACGACAAGCATTCTCAATGGTCACGTTATAGCGCGTAAACTCGTTTACACTCAAGCCTTGGTGTACAAAGGTCTTGGCAAAAACCTGATACCACACACCCAAATCCTTTGCTCCATAGCTTTTAAATTCACCCGTAGCAAACGACTGTATGAGTTCTTTTTTTACCACATTGCCCTCGTTGTCGGTTTTATAGCCATAGAGTTTAAAGAGCAACTGTGGAAATTCTGCATCCGATGCTGTAAGGTTTGCCACATCTGCCGTAAACATCAAGGTTGCCCCCGCACAAAGGCGTGCTTCAAAGTCGAGCGTTGCAATAGGGCGTGGTTCGTCGGATGCATCTACATACAAAAAATAGCCACTGCGTCTACCACCCGATCTTTCATAAGTACGATCATAGAGGGTCGGTGAAGTACCATACCACCAGTAATAGGAATTTTGTGAAGATTCACCATGTGGAGAAACTTTCGGAAGGTTGGCAGATTTCACCAAGAAATAGTCACCATGAAGGGGCGAATATTCGTAGTATTTTCTTTTGTAACCGGTAATAGAAAAACCACTCTTTATCAACTGCGGATAAACCGCTCCATAATAGGTCTTATCCCAATCAAGCGCCCCATCATAGTGGTTATTATAAGAACTACCATAATCATAGAGCACTGTGGGGATGTTATAATTCATGCCTGGAAGGTCATCAAATGAAATCCAACCAATGCGTGTATAACTTTCCTCTAACTTTTCTGTTTGTCGGTGTTCACTAAGTGCGATTTCAAGTTCAGGCTCTGAGTCCCACACATAATAACAGTCGAAACGCGCAATGGGACTACTACTATTGGGCACACCATCTGTAGAGTTCTCCGTACTTGTGTAGTTATTGGCATAAGCCATCACGGTGTAGCGACGTCCTGTCTCTAACTTAGACATGGTGTGGGTTTTCGTCTTGTCTGAAACACTATAATATGTACCTTCAAAGTTACTCGGCACAAGGTCATACATTGCATATTCCGTGTCACGACTTGTGGTACGAAGCATGGAATCACTGCCCAAGTTCTTATAATAGAGTTGCCCATCTATGCTAACTAATACTACCCACGAAATGCTCTTACACTGCGTAACAGTCGACGAGAATTGTTCAGGCGAGGGCTGATTCAGAATATTGCTTGAGGCAAAGGGATAGAACCAATAATTGCCAATGCCACGCATATTGAGTCGCAAAGTGTTTTTGGCTGTTTTGCTATACCCCTCAGCAGTGGTAGCATCTTTCTTTAAGGGGAAAACCCTTGAACCATGGTTCTCGTATACCCCCACATTCATAATTGCCTCTTTAATTTTGTCGGCTATTTCCTTGGCTGGACGAACATGAAAGATGTAACGCATCGACAAGGTCGGCTCAGACCAATACTTATTATTCACATCCCCGAAGTCAGTATAACGACTTGCATCAGCAGCAATATCATCGCCCGTCCAACTATCTACATTACTGGGCAAGGTGTAGACGACCGAAGCCATATTTTTGTAATAGGGCTTCGTATAGGTCGTAGATGCATAAGTCAATCCTATCGATCTATTTTTCTCATCCTTATAGTCTCTTGACAACAAATTTTTTCTTCCCACTGTCGTCCACTCCCAAATATCTATTGAGGGCTGAGAAATTCTGTCATTGTCGCGGAAAGTTTTATTGTCATACCATCGCCAATAGGCAGCATATTCAAGAATCTCCCCCTCCACAATTGGCGCTTTAAGGGTTACTTCATTATTGGCTTGACGCTTTACATAATAGGTATATTCCCATACATTGGTTTTTTGACGTGTCAGTGTTTCGCCATCTACCGATGTTTTAGCATACTCCAAGTCGCTTTGTGTAATACCTCTATTGGGGATGTAGTAATGCTTATAATCACGTTCTTTTGTTGACGTAAAAAAAATAAATCGACAGAAGTTTGTCCATTGGTTAGGATCTGAAGTGATTGAAGGATGTAAACTCGTATTTGAACCTACATCAATATTTCCCTCGATACCCAATTGCTTTGTCTTCTCTTTTTCATCTGTCGAACTAGATGACACATCGCAAATGTACATACCCACATAAAGGTCTGTCCATTCATAGCCCGTAGGTTTGGTCAATGTTACATTTATAGGATATCTAGTAGCTGTCCAACGCGGAAACTCTATCAATCCGTAGTCTGTTTGTTGAAACAGCCAATTTTTACTTGTGTCATAACTAAAATAAGTTTTCGACAACTCGTATAGCGGCTTTTGCGTTTTCACATCAAACAAGACCAAACGACAATATTTCGTGGTAGGTGAACCTATAATATCTATTACAGGAATCACGCAAGTTGCACTACTTTCCGATACTTTGACTTGCTTGGTCTGTAATTGACAGTTTAATGTTTCGTTTACCTTAAACTCATCGGCACAGGCAGTTTGCACAATGCTCCAAAGGCACATTGCGCACACCAATGCTTTTACCACTTGGGCAAAACGCACATTGTGATATTTATGTATGTAACTACGCATCATTGTTCTTTATTTATAATTACCGGTGCCACATAAACTCGCTCTACCCCACCTTGGGGCGTACACGTCAAGGTGAGTGTATGCACAGAACTTCCGCTTTGTCCCGAAACAAAACTACCATGTATACAGCCTTCCATCGTAGACCATGAGGGTTGTTCGGCATACATACTTGTATTGGGTTCTATGGTTGTAAATATGGGGTTCTTCTGTGTCCAATTTTGCACAACCTCGCCCGTAGAAACCTTTACCAACTGGGGCTTTAAGTGAAAAGCACCCGAGGCATGGAAGGTACACTTAAAGGTGCCGTCAGCCTCTTTTACGGCAGCAGGCAACACACCAATAGGCGGAAAATCTTGTGGAACTAATTCAAGTTTATAGTCTTGCAAAACAATCGGTATTACGCGCCAATCGTTGCGAGCTATAAAGTTCCACTCTTCGTTTTCATTGCCTACCAAGGCAAAACGCTCTTGTTTGGTTGTACCATCGGCAAGGGTGAGATTCACCTTTAACTTAAACTGATGGAAATCGTTTTGTGGCACATCTGTTTCGTTTACATACACGCTATAAGTGTACTCTTTGTCTACATCAAACTTTTTATCAAGGGTATAGGTGTGTGTGCTTTGCGTGGCAGTGGTTTGCATATTGGGCCTTACGTTTACCGAGACGCCCGAAGGTCCCAATGGGGTTTGTGGATATGGAAAAGGCTTTATATTGCCCTTGCCCCCTTCGCCTGTAGTGGCATCGTCAGTAAGGCGGTCCACTTCTATGCTATTGATGGTAAGGGCTTGTCCTGTTTTATTGGTAAATTTAAATTGCAACTTTGCCACCATACGCAAGGCATACACAGTGTACGCCTTACGGTTATGGATACGATTGGTTAACACCACTTTGTGCCAACCCGTCATGGGAATTCCTTTGTTTTTTGAGGGTGGCGTCTTATTAAAGGCATCTGCCTGTACGGGAATTGCCATTTCTACCAAAGCCGTACTGTCTTCTTTGGATTTATAAGATTTCCCTGTTTTAAAATGGAAGTCACTGCCTAAACCTCTTTTTTTAGCATAAAGAGCCTCCACCTCTTCGCGTGACACATTGACAAAGGTGAGAAAACTCTTTTCACCTGTAGTGGTCGTAAACCATTGTAGCTTCGAGTTTTCCTCTACCATGTTTAATTGTATCGAGTCTTTCTTCTCGTTGGCGGGCGGTACTTCAAGAATATGCTCTATTACGAATTTATCATTAAACATCAGGGTAAAAGCGCTTTGTATTCTTTCGCCATCTTTTTCAAGATCTCTGTTATACGTCCAGCCTCGCGTGTTTTGTGCACAAAGCACAGGCACAGATTCTACGCCTAAACGTATGGTAATAGGCTGAGGTTTTTCGTGGAGTTGTTCGTCGCTAGACAGTTCTTCATTGCTACAACTGCTTGCACCCAAAAGCACACACCCCAACAGCGCCAATAGGCTGCTAAGGTGCAATGTTTTCTGTTTGCAGACTACCTTATGTACCATCTGCCACAGAATATTTGAGTTTTGGAAGGTATATTTCAGCTTATCCATTTCGTTTTTTTTGTTTTGTATAGCAAGCCCAAGGGGTGAACCTGGGTGAGTGTTTTATTCGTGATGCCATTAAAATATCTCAATTCATGAGTAATTATAATGGGTTACCCCGTTAGGGGTTGTGGCCCGCGTGAACCAAGCATGAGGTGCCGCCGATAATGGGCGGGCTGAAAGCCCAATGAGCGCATAGCCCAGGGCAAGCGAAGCGACACCCAGGGTCAAAGCACATTCGTTTGTGACGCCCTGTAAGGGCAGAAGCGTTATATATATTTTCAAGATCGAATGCTTTTGCCCTTACAGGGCGTCAATGCTATGGCAATCCGTACCCCAGGGTGTCGCTTCGCTTGCCCTGGGCTATGTGCTGTTGCCCTTTCAGGGCGTGCATTATCGGCTGCACCTCAGCAATTCAAACAAGTTTGATTGCATTCGGTTTGCACGATAATTCAGGGTGCGTGCATGATAGGTGCCTTTATAACAAACGCCCTTTCTACATCACAATGTCTGAATGTGTATAAACTGCCCAAGGCACGTTTCTTACATTGACATTCAGTTCTACTTGCTCATTTTGTTCCCCAATGCGCTTGATGTATACGCGATAGATGTTATTGCGCACCACACCATAGGTCATAGGTCTTGTAAGTTCGGCTTTACCATCGGGCGCAGAATGACGCAAGAACCAGTCAAGAGCGATGTATGAGGCATCCTTTGGGTCTGTACCCTCTTTCACGTACTTGCCAAAGAAACGTAAACCTGCAGCGTAATGGGCTATAGGGGGGGCAACAGACTGTTGAGCAGCTATGCTCATTGTGTTTTCTGACGAATAGCACACTGTGTAGTATTTTCTGCCTGTTTTACTCTGATCTGTATGCATCTCGTCTGGACTCTTTACCTTGCAACGCTCCAAAAGTATTTTGGCATTGTTTGCCAAAACGGGTTGATAGAGTTGCGGAACGTAATAATGCCCATAACTGACATGACCTTGCCCCTTTATTTTGGTCATTGGGTCGAGCACATAGTTTGTGGCATAGTGTTTTTCCCAACCACCATCTACCACAGTGTTATCGGTTTCACGTCCCAAGTAATTGCAGGTATTTAAATCAATGCCCTGGGTTGTATGCTTAAATACATAACCTTGTCGGGTCATGTTAAAGGGGAATATGTAATAGAGCTTGAAGGTGGCAATCTGATTGCCCGATTGGTCTATCACGGCATAGTCGTAACATTTGTCCGTACTATTCCATTTACTTTCTTCTTGCGCAAAGTCAATGCGTGCTGCCAAGCGTTCCACTTCAACGTACTTGCTACCCTCATCAAATACAGGGGTATAGGGATTGTCTTGCGACCCATCTCCCACGTGGCCGGCACCTTTGCCTATCACAATGCGATGTTCTTTTACCGACGACATGGCAAAGTTGCTATAGGTGTTGGGATCATAGTCTATGGTTTTGTCATCTGCCTTCAAACCATAGTCAAAAGGCTCTGAGTTATACACATAATCGCGCACTTCAGACAAGGTGCGACCATCCAAATATGTCAACTCTTTATTTGCTACGATCAAGAAGCGGTAATCCCCTGTCTTAAAATCGTCGGGCAACTCTTGCGAACCTGTGGTATAAATAATCTTACCCGTACCACCTATAGGACCTGATACATTGCCATAAGTATTATAGCAGAACACCTTTACCTTGATTTGGTCGGTTATGGTTTTATCCAAATTTATCACCCCGTTTTCGGGAATTTTTACACCCGAAGGTGCTTGATAGAGCAACACACTCACACGTTCCACAGCAAACTCATTCGCATTACCATTTTCTTGTCCGTCGCCTTCTTCACCTCCATTAGGCGGTGTGCTTGTACCTTCTTGGGGTGTAGTACTTGTGCTACCCTCGAGATTGGGTCTTACCACACGCGAGGTTTTGGGTGCATCCGCGTTTTGTAATGCCCCTGCTGTGATACTAATACTTAGAAACTTGCCACCTGCACTCTCTACACTATCCTGCACCACAGGGTCAATGGCATCGCTGCATGCACCCAGCATAAGCATGCTGAGTGTAGCAAGTAGCATTGATAATATGGTGAGTTTAGAAATGTGCATTGTGTGTAGTTTTGTTTTTTTAGTTGTATATCTTTTTACAAATCCTCTACCTGGAAACGGCGACTCCACCCAAGGATGGAGATTGAAATGTTGAAATATTTGAGTTTACCACTGGCAAAGAAGAACGACAAATCGTAGTCGTAACCTCGGTCTAAAAATTGTTGTTGGGTGTAACGATACAAATCTGCCGATGTACGTAAACGACTTAATATGTCAGGCAAATTCACTTCTGCCACGACCTCGTCCGTAGGACGATAGGTTATTTTGAGCACGGCATCTTGCGAACCTTTTTCGTGATAGAGCAAGCGCGAGGTCATAAAGTCGGCATGGGCTATTTTGCCTACCCCTGCTACGCCATGAGGTTGTTTTTTAGTGTCCCGTTTAGGGGCTGTGGTACGATCGGTTGTTACCCACGTTTTATAGGGTGTATAAACAAGTGGGGTACTTTCGTCCACCTCATTGTTCCATAACAGCGAACCATTTTTATCGGTGATTTGCATGTCATAATCTGCCACATCCATTTCGTCGGGTACTTGCAACTCGCGCAAGGTTACATTGATGTGCTTGGTGTTGCGCACCAAACTAATGGTGTCGCGTGTAGCCCCCTTATTGCCTCCTACTTCTACGAGTTGTGCTTCGGGGTGTGCCACATAATGGTCTGCCACAAGTTGGTTTCCACTCATGCCCACCCACAAGGTGTCGAGGGGTGCATTTTGGTGGTCTACGGCATAGCGTCCTTTGGCATCGGGTGTGGCAGCATGGTCTAAGTCGAAACGTATGCTACGAATGTCATCGCCCATTTGGGGAACTGAATAGCGAAACTTTGCACCGGGTGTGAGCAATGCTTGGTCATAGTCTTTTTGAAAAGCCACTGCAACCACCTTATATTGTCCCTTGGGCAAGGTAAAGTGCATGTGGTAACCATCGCGTTTAAAGGGCGATTTTCCCTTTTCTACCGACTCGGTTTGTTGTGCCACCAATTTATCGTTCGCATCATACACATACGCTCTTACACTGCCCACATGGTCACGAAACATGTCGGCACGTTGCAAGTTATAATCGTAGCGAAAATAAAGGTCGAGTCCACATTCAGGCAAATCGTCCTCAATAAGGGAGCACGAAGCCATAAATGTGCCCAAGACGATGCTTGCGGCTATGCGGTTGAGGGTTTTCCAGAATTTCATATTTCTATATTTAAACTTACAAGTAGCTGATGTAAGGGGGTATCTGTTTTAGAACTACCCTTAAAATTCAGCTCCTTGTTCGCGTAGACGCCATGAGCGTACTTGCGTCTTTACGCTAATATGTTCTTTAAATTTATCGCCAAACTCATTGGGGGCTTCGGGGGGAATAACGGGTGAACCCATCTGTGTGACATCTGTTACTTTGATGTTGTACCAGTTATTGCGCACCACAGCGAAACGTCCCAAATAGTTGGCATCGGCATTTTCGGCGGGATAAATGTGGTCCACACTTACCGAAGGGGTTTCTCCCTCACGCCAAGGTGTTAAATCATCGCCAAAGTGCTTAATGGGCACACCAAAATAGCTAATGCCTTTTACATAAACCCACACCTCGCCCAAGTTTAAGAATGTATTGAGTTCTTTGGGGTTTACTTCTGCGTTTGTGCAGGTTTTTGTATAGCGGTTGGTGACTGCCCCTGTACTTGTGTCAGTGTGTTTGCATACCACCGTAATAGACTTTATGCCTTTTGAATAGTCCTTAGGGTCGTTCCATTCAAACTCCACATCTTTGTTTGTGGGATAAAGGTGTGGCATATCTCCATTGGGATAGGCTTTTGTCCATGTTTCAATAGCCCATGTGGTTTCAGCAATATGTCCTTTAATGTGCTCTGTGAGGACGGCATTGGTGTAAACACGACTATTGTCAGCATGGATGCAATAGAGGTCTTCTGTTCCATCGCCCACTTGCACGGTTATTACCGCACGTGTCAATCGGTTATACTTCATATTGCTCACCGAGTTGGTGTTTTCAAAGCAATATTGTGGATGGGCGTCACCCATATTGTTTGTAGGCAATACCGTTTTATTATCTATGTAATAAAAGTCTTCTTCTTTATAGTCGGCCTCTACATAGTTGGGCGAGGTGCCCCAATGTATGCGATAGAGCGGTAGTTTGGTTGAACCTTGGTTTACAGGCATAGCCCCTACAAAACGATAAGGCTTTGCGACCGAGTTATCGGTGGTTTTTAAATCCATCCATTGGGTAATGTTTTCAATATTGCGCAACAAGTAGGTTCTTTTGTTGGTAATATCTAATTTCCAACCTAATACTTTCCACTCTAAAATTTTGCCACTGTCGTCACCTTCTAACACGATGTTGTTGTTTCTTACTTTACCCATAGCCTCAGCCACTGTGACTTTTGCCATACATCGTTCTACAAAAACTTCGGCACCTACATGGGCTTCGGCTTCTTCGAGTGTAGGATAAAAAGCTTGTGTGGCATTGGGCATTATCATGCGCTTAAGCGTGATGTCTGGCTTATTGGTTCCCCCTGGACTATACGACAAGGGAGCATTGGTCATTAAAAAGCCCAATTTGTTTGTGCCATTTATGTCGATTACTCCTTCTACAGGACCTTTAGAAGCGTACTCTTCCATGTTTACCAAAGTGGTTTTGCCTCTCTGAAACTCAAAATGGTTTGTTTGTCCAGGCACTTTTAATACCGCCACGGAGTTATCTGCCGAGATAGTTAGATAGTTATGGTCGTTAAGAATGACCAAGGCGTATATATTGTCGTCTGCACGAGCAGGCGTGTTTGCTGCAATTTTTACGATAGCAGAAATTTGCCCTTTATTGGCAATATTCTGTACATCATGGAGTTGCGACTTTGTGAGCGCATAAGCCGAAAGGAAAGTCGCTTTTTTTTCTTCTTTACCACTAAAAAGTAGGACTTTGGCATCGTACACCGCATATTCATATTCTGCCCCATCGGGATCATCATTCGTATTTGCTCTCAATCCTACTTCAGTTGGCAAGTGGATAGCCAACTTCAAGTAACCTCCGTCGGTGAGCATAGGCTTGCTTTCCACCTCTTCTGTGATGTGGTTTGTGCAAGCTGCAAACCCGAAGGTTGCCATGAGCAAAACGATTATGAATATACGTAATTTCATTGTTTGTTTTTTTGTTGAATAGCATGGTGCAAAATCTATGCACCTTAGTTATTTTTTTAAACGAGTGGGTAGGTTCTTGCCTTAGTGGGGTTGCCTACCCACTCGTTGTTATAAAGTAGCTAAAAAGCTAAGAGGGTTTAGAGATCTTCACTCTGGTTACGCTTAGCCCAAGAAAGGACGTTGATGCGAACTGAGATGTAGTTTTCGGGTTTATCACCATATGAGTTATCATTATCTACATCTATTTCAGGAACCACTGCAGAACCTACGTTCTTAATGCTATTTACGGTAATATTGTACCAGTTGTTACGAAGCACACCAAAACGACCTAAGTACTTATTGTTATCTACTGGAGATCCATAAGGATTATCCATAGTTGTAGCATCCTTTACCCAAGGAGTAAGATTGTCACCAAAGTGCTTAATGTTGATAGGATAGTAAGCAATACCATCTTTATATTTCATGATGCTACCCAAACTAAGTTTTTCGTTCAGAGGTTTGCTATAGGTAGATTCATTAAATGTTAAATCAACAGTAGCATTTGGCGAGGTTGCATCCTTCTGCACTACGAAACTCAAAAGATGTATTTTACCATCTTTATCGCATTCATTTGTTTTTTGAGTTGGTATACTTGTTGCAGGATCTGTTTTTAAATAACCCAACGTTAGTTTTATATTATCTTCATTAACAGAGAATCCCGTTCCAAAAGATGACTTAATTTTATTTACAATATCTACGTTGCTCAGAATAGCCTGCTTCACACGCTTTACCATTTCTGTCTCATCATAGATAGTTGTATTATCATCATTAAAGGTATAGAAAGTTTTACCTCCAAAGAATTTTACTTTAACAATGGCACGTGTAAGTTGAGCAGTCTTCATGTTCTCAACATTGAATGTATTCTCCATGCAATACAACGGGCTGTTTTCGCCTAAACCTGAATTAAAATTGCGACCATCGTTATTAATAATCTCAGTACCTGTTTCAGGTGCAAGTTTATTCACCGTTATTTCCTTTGCTACATAATCAAAGTTTTCCTTTGCTGTTGTAGAAAAATAACTATTATAATTGGGGTCTTCAGCCCAATAGGTACGATAGAAAGCAGAGCCTGGAGTAGGTGTTACGCCTCCTCCACCTGCTACTGGGGTTGTACGCAAAGCGTTTGAGCCAACAAAACGATATACACCGCCCTTATTTAGCTTATTCCATTCTTCATTGTTATAATGACGAGCAATAAAACTTTTCTTATTAGTAACATCGAGTGTCCAACCAACGACTTCATATGTTGCTTTTCCAAGAGTAGTTCCGACAGTCGTTGATGACGAGCCAGGAAGAGTGGGTAATACTTTTGTCCCTCCTGTAGAGGAGGGAAGAGTCTGATCCAACGTAACCTTAGCCAATGCACGCTCTACAAAAACCTCATCAGGCGCTGCAGCTTCAGCCTCAGCCTTACTTTTATACACATGCGAAGTTATATTGACAAGTGTTGAAACTTTCGCACTTGTTGGATCGGATGTATCACCAGGTTTATCAGACAATGGAGCATTGCACATCAAAAAACCTGCTCCATTAAGGCTACTCGCGTTTCCCGAGATTACCTCTTTCATAAAGTCTCCAAATGTTTTGTTACCTCCGGCAACATTCATATCTAAAGTACCAACCTTTAGTGCGGTATGAACTGAAGGATTATACGTCAATGCTGAATTTTTGTTGAGCACAACGTAAGCATAAAGTTGATCAGTTGCGTTGTTGGGCACATTTTTGTCTACAAGACTCGCAATTCTCATAGTTGAAGTAATTTGCACGCCCTCCTTGGTCATACTTACAGGAAGTTTGTAAACACTATGGAATACCGCTTTATCCTCGGTTTTACCCGATGCACCTGTAAAAAGGATTAAGGTTGCGTCTTTCACCTCGTACTCGCCAATTAAGCCATCTTCAAATTCGTCATTGGCAGCTCTACTACTCGGTGCAGAAGGCATATTAATAGCCATCTTTACATAACCACCGTCAGCAAAAGGTGCTTTACCACCACCTGCATTTACTACGGGGTCATCGCTTGAACATGCATTGAGGCCCATGGCTATCGCCATCAAAGCCATCGGAAAAAAATTCTTCTTCATGTTGCCGTGATTTTTAAGTTGATATTGTTGTTAATTAATTTTGTTTTTAAATTGAAAATCCCTAAGGATTATTCTGCCTGAGGCAAAAGGTCGAGGGCTTCGGTGGACTCTTGAATGCCCTGACGGGCTGCCTCGGTAAATAAACGACGGGCTGTGGCATAATCACCTTGTTTGGCTGCCAATACACCACGTGCATGAATGGCTGCAGGCTGATTGCCTACCTTCACAAGCCACATTTGAGCTTCTGCCAATTTATTGGAAGCTATGGCTACATTGGCGGCATTCAAACTGGCTGCTGCAGACTCTGGATAAAGACGTGCCGCAGTTTGCATCACCTCGTAACGCTCTGCCGACTGAGCATCGTACGACAATGCCAATCTATAGAGTTCGTTGAGCGAAAGACGCTGAGGACGTTTACGATATACCTTCTTCACCTCGTCTAACGTGGTCTGACGCACGGTATAACTGATGGTGTAGTCGGAGTGTCGCAAGGCAGGGAACCAATGTTGCAACATATATTTGTACACATCGGGGAAGGATTCGCGAATGCGTGCCTCTCGTTTGTCAAGGTCAGCCTCCTCCTTTATAATCTGCAATATCTCTTGTCGGTGATCAATACCTGCCGAGTCTGCTACATAGCGCTGCAAGCCTTCCCAATCTTCGGGAGTGGACTGTATGCTAATGTGCTTTTCGGGCAAATCTACCAAGAGCGACACATACTTACGCAAGGTGGCAGCACGTTCGTTTGCCAGTTGGGTGTTATGTGTCAACGAACCTTCGGGCGAGGCATAACCATGAATATGGATGTGCGTGATTTGTGCGTTTGGCACGTCTTTTACCGCCCCAATGGTTTGCACAATCTTGGCAATTTCGCGTGCATTTTTGCGATATTCTAACTGAATGTCTGTGCGATTTACGGGGAAGTCTAAGAAGGCACGCCCTTCGGGTTTTAGCGTTTTATCGAGGGTTTCAGGCTCCATATAGCACAAGGGATATACCATGCTCATGGCATTCATGCTATGCTTGATGTGCTCTAACGTAGCGATGGTTTGGGGTGTGGGGGCTGTATGTGCCAAATTTCCCCAACCACATCCACAACTGTCGGTTACCAAGACAATTTGTGCGCCTACCATCCAAGATTTACAGGTCACTGCACCGCGATAATCTACAGGGGCTTTATGTGCCTTTTCTATCGTCATTGCCATTTCGCCTGCAGGACGCTTGAGTCGACGATAAAGAATGTGGCGCTCTTTGCCATTTACCACAATCGAGGGAAAGGCTTGCGCACTGTCACCTCGGGTCACTACGGGTGTAAACACCACGCCATGGCATTTGCTCAGTGTGAGATTGCTAAAATCCACACGCATATTCAGCACCAAATCGCTATCTACCAACTTTACCTTTTGCTGGGTAATAAAGTCCTGATAGCTCTGTGCTTTTGCCACAAACGGCATGAGCGCTAAGAATATGCTAACTATATATCGTGTCATAAAGAATAAGAGTTTTTTGGAAGGGATTTTCTATGAGTTATATACTCAATTATTTAGAACAAATAGCTAAGCGAAATGCCTGCTTGTGTCAGTCCCCAATAGTTCTTTTTTTCGTGTGTAATTTCCGTACCACATTCTGTGCAAGGATAGGTTTTATGGTTTAAACGCATCCAGCCTCCACCAATGGTGCCCTCGAGATTCCAATGTGGAGCAAATGCCCAGTTATAGCCATAACTAATGCCTAATCCTGCACCACGACCTTGTATGCGTTTGTTGTCGGCATTGAATATTTTTTTGCCTCCTAAGGCATGTATGTCTGAAAAATTGTAGCATACAAAGGGTACGTGCAAACCTACAAAGTGCCTGTAGAACGATTCACAGAACCAATATCTCACCTCGGGCAATACGCGCAAATGACGGAATGAACGTCCATACGAACCATCTTTGTTTTGATGCTTAAAAGGATTGAGTCCTACCTCGCAAGCCACTGAAAAATGATGTGTCAAACGAACTTCGGCACCAATATTGGGTGTCATGGGCAATGCCACACCCCAATAGAGCAGGTTGGTTTTTACAGCCACGAGCAATGTGCGGTCGTTCTGCAAACGATTGGCTTCGGTAGCTCGTTGCCAAGGTGCAAGGGTCGCATCTGCCATAGTAGAATCGGTGGTTACCAGGGTAGAATCGATGGCTGTTATATGCAGCGTATCGGTATCTTCTTGTTGTGCCCACGCGGGCAAACAAAGGCAACACGCCATCCAAGCCACAACAGTCAGCCCCCACTGACGTAGGTGTTGACTGCGCAATATGCAGAGTGATTGTTGTAAGTTTTGCATCGTCGTCATAAGCGTATATGTAAAAACGGGGCGTAACAGTGTGACTCCCAAGAAGGGGTAGTGTTTTATAAAGCACCCTATCCTCAGTTTGCACATAGGTATATAGCAGATTACCTCCCCAACAACATGGTGTTAGGAATGCAGACTAAGGATTCGAAGTGAGTGATACTGTGTTCTGTTCGCTCTGTTTTGTTGTTATATTAAGTTTGTGAATAGCTTGTGCCAACCAAGGTCAGTCGTTGATAAGTTTAAAGTTTTTTTAGGCGACCATTGGTTTTGGCATGCTTAAGATGAATGCCAGGTCATGTCATTTAGTTCTTTCGGTTCAGGTTTAGTTGTTACATGACAATTTGCAACCTTGACAATCATGTTTACCCTCATTTTGCAAGGGCAAGATACCATTATCTTATAAGATGTGGTAAATATCTCGTTTTATCAATGCAAAGGTAAGGCATTTATTTTAAAACAGCAAAATTAAAATATTCATTTTTTGAATAATTCTTCTGCTCAAAATACCCCCCCCGATAATATGTAATTAATGTGAAATCCTAATGATATTTTGGAATAAATAGTTAGCAAATTATAATAATATAATTCTTTGCATTGTAACACACAACTCAAAACTTGTTTGATCACACTTTTGTCATCGACAATGAGAATGTGAAAGGGGTGCCCCGTTAGGTAGGGGGTCAAAATCCTTAATTATTTTCTGCATGGTTTTATCGGGTGTTTATTGTCGGTAAGTGGCATGTTATTATGG
>UQQN01000021.1 GCA_900543155.1 uncultured Prevotella sp. | reverse complement strand
ATTGAGGAGTTTTCTGCGTTTATTATTGTTGAATATCAACTATTTACGATATCAAATTTTTATCAAAACCATGCAGAAAAACATTACGGATTTTGAACACCCTACCCCAAGGGGTAACTGCTTAACAATATGCACTTTACATTCGTTAACCACAAATTAATATTTATTTCAAATGACCAAATGACCGCGAAATTCTTGATTATCAAGGAAATACACGGTCATCGGTCACTAGTCACTTTCGCTATACTCTCAGTTTTGCACTACTCTGCTTCGCAAGCCTACTTTCCCCCAAGGGGTAGTATGTTCAATATTCGAAAAAATTATGAATTTTGAACACGCTACCCGTTAGGGGGCTCCCTTGTAACCTTAAAAATTCTCGCACGGTAATCATAATTTTTCCATTAAAGCATCCACAACATTTACGTCAGCAGGCAACCATTTCACGCTATCCATTTCCTCACGACACAACCACTTAGCTGCCTCATGTTCAAGTAACGTAAGTTTTCCACGCTCCACTTTACACCAATAACAATGCATAGTCAAGTGAAACTGCGGATAGTCATACTCAACCGTAGTGAGCAAATCGCCAACAACCACATCTGTTGCCAACTCTTCGCGAATTTCACGACGCAGAGCCTCCTTAGCACCTTCACCAGCCTCCATCTTACCACCAGGAAATTCCCACCAATCCTTCCACTCACCATATCCACGCTGCGTAGCAAACACTTTACCCTCGTGCACGATAATGGCTGCTACCACTTCTATCTTTTTCATATTTTCTTTATTACAATAAAAACTAAATAGCCTTAGCCGATTCTAATATAAAGCCCGGAATGCTACGTTGCATCTTCCAAACCACATTCATTGGGCACTCACCATGACTGCTTTCATAATCCATAAATCCAAGACAATAATAAGCATTCGTTATGCCATACTCATCCTGCTTCGCATCACGCACAAATAGCAAATACTTCCACCCATTCGTGCGTTGTTCCGAAATGCGCCTGCCTTCCTCACTGCTTCTGCGCACCTTGTTCATCGACTGCCAATGAAACTGCATGGGCGAAATCGCATAATCCTCATAAAGCGTACTCGGTGAATATTCCTTGTCCGACTTATTTATCGTAACAAATACCATCGCAAACTTACGTGCCATATTATACTGTGTGCCAAACACCAAGAATCTACCCAACGTGTTCTCAAGCAACAAATGCACCTCGTCCGCGCTATAGCAACCATAGAGTTCTATCTCAGCCTCATCATCCACACGCAGCCATTGCGTAGTCTGACTCAACTGGCTAAGACGCAGTGAAACCATAAAGCGCAATTCATCTACGAACCACTCCATTTTGCCCAAAGATGCCACCGCCTCAAATATGTTCAAAAAGGCAGTGCCATATACCTTGTTTACCTTCTCCACACCATTCATCCACACAGTGTAATAGAACAACTGCAAGAACTTCTGCTCGCGCTTCGATGCACCTTCAGGATGGTGCATACCATTCTGCAGCAATTGGTTTAGATAAGTAAGATACGCATAACTATTCGTGTGAAAAAGACGTGCCAAACCGCCCTCAAGCAATTTCGTATACTTGCTCTCCGCGTCAAAGCCTTCAACCACCAAACCAGCCTGCACTTTAAGTCGAGCCCACGACCCCGGTGTTTTATACACAACGCGCCAATCAAGGTTTAAGTTGTTGATAAAATTCTCATAAGTGAGTGCCTGACCTGTGTTTTCGGTAAACGAGCGACACTCTTTTCTCAGTCTCGTCAACCCAAACAGTGCCTCATGAATATTCTTCAACACATACTCCTGCGCCTGTTTCTCCATCGTAATGGAACAACCACGTGGCAAAAACGTAAATCCATTCTTGATTTCGTTTTCTATGCTACGTGTGCCACGCCCCACAAGTGCTCTAAACCTACTCTCGTAGTTATACGACTGATTAGCCTGAGCCACAAAGTCGAGCACCGTAAGACAAGTTTTGCCATCCGCCAAACGCAATCCACGACCCAACTGTTGTAAAAACACCGTAAGCGACTCTGTGGGTCTAAGAAATAACACCGTGTCAATTTCAGGGATATCAATACCCTCGTTCAATATATCGGCCACGCACAAATAGTTTATTTCGCCACGCGCCAACATCATCGAAGCCTCGTCAATGTCTGCCGAATTACGCGAAGTCACAGCCATTGAGCGATAGCCATACTTACGAAACATTGCATCCATATACACCGCATGGTCTATGCTGCAACAAAAGCAAACCGCCTTACACGCATGTGGATCGGTCACATAGTTATCAAGTGCCTTCTGTATCACGCCAAAACGCTGCGGATTGTTGTTATACACCCTATTAAGCGCTGCCACATCATACCTATCGCCTCTACACGCAAGCTTGCTCAAATTCACACTATCGTCTGTCACACAAAAATAGTCGAACGGAGCTAACAACTGCTGATTGAGTGCCTCCTGCAAGCGAATTTCTGCTGCGAACCGATTGTTAAAGTCTGGACGTATTTCTTTACCGTCCATACGTTCGGGGGTAGCTGTTAAGCCTATAAAAATTTTAGGACTCAACTTTGTGAACAAATCACGATAACTGCCCGAAGCACTATGATGCACCTCGTCTATCACCACATAGTCATAATACGTCCGCCCCATTCGTTCAAAAGTCTCCCAATGGTTGTTCAGCGTTTGAATCGTAATAAACAAATGGCTTAAATCGCTGCGCAAGCTTGGTGATGTGCGACTTGTCCAAATCTCACCAAAATTGCCATCTACCATAACCGAGCGGAACGTGCTACGCGCCTGCTTCAATATTTTTTCGCGATGCACCACAAAGAGCAACCTCGCATTACGCCCATGCGTCTTCTTAAACTTTTTATTAAAGTCTTTATAATCAAAGGCACTAATAGCCGTTTTACCCGTACCCGTGGCAGCAATCACCAAGTTCTTGAAACTATGCATCACCTCGCGCTCAAACTGTAACTTCTCGAGCACCTTAATTTGGTGCGTCTTGCGTTCAAAGCGCGTCACATACTCAGTTTCACCATTACTTCCACGACCTTTGTTTTTCTGTTTATAGATAGCCTCCTCAAAACTTGCAAGTGCCTTCTCCGAGTCTATCGGCTCAAAATCATCACTATGCCAGTAACTGTCAAACGTAGCTTTCGTTTTATGAATGATATGCGGATTCTCGACCGAAGTAACACGCATATTCCATTCCAAGCCCTTTGTCAGAGCCGACCTACTAATGTTGCTCGACCCTATATAAGCTGTGTCAAAACTACTCTTGCGCGTAAATATATACGCCTTTGCATGCAAACGTTCTTGGTGGGTATTAAACGAAGCACGAATCTCCACATTTCCCAACTCGCGCAATCCATAAAGCACACGCACAGCTTTAGGGTCTGTAGCCCCCATATATGTGGTAGTCAACACCCTTAAGCGTGTACCAGGTCGCTCAACAAACTCGCGCAAATCGTCAACAAGCAAGCGCAACCCCTCAAACTTTATAAACGAAACCACTAAGTCTATTTCGTCGGCAGTCTGAATGTCGCGTCTCACCTCATCGTCTAAAGAGAGGTCATGCCCACCCGTAAACAAGTTGCTCACCCTGTAACCACTCACAGGGTGGTTTTTCGCTTTCGCTTCAACCTGTTCTTTGGTCAACCCCACCCTGCTATAAATGCCACGAAGAAAAACTTGTTTATTCTCGTCCGATATCAAGTCGGAAGAAGTTTCTATTCCCTCCAACTTCCACTCTTGCTCAATAAACTTCAATATGCGGTTTACCACATCCACCTGTGCCGAAATGGTTTCTCTCGCATCCTTACACCTAAAATAATTTTTCAGAAAGCCCGATACAATTTCAGTCAAATACTCAGCCAACATCTTGTAAGACTCGGCACTATCTATCCCCTCTTTCTTTACCAAATATTGCGATTCGGGATAATCTTTTAGTTTTTCCTCAATGGCTTGCGAAATCAATGTTTCATACACGCCAGGATTAACAACGATATTTGTCATAACAAAACTCCTCCTGATTTTCTTGTTTTTCTAAATAAATTCCCCTTATTCAAAATATAGTCTGCTTTAATAAAAGTCTATAATGTCTAAGATTTTGAAGTCTTCGGCATTTGAATTTATAAGTTCGTACATACCCTGTATATTACCTGCATGATAGAATATATCTTCTTCTGTGAGACATCCCACTTTTGTATGACGATATGGATAAGAAAACTCATCAATCCAATAATCATCAAGAGAAATAAGATATTCATGTTGCTGATGATTGTCATTCCATTCTATAACAACTTTGGCAACCTTCGGCATGCTCTGATAACTTCTTACGAACGCTTTATATTTTTGCTGAATAATTGTTTGCATTTATAGATATCAATAACCAATTAATAATATCCCTTTTAAAGGAAGCTTTATTCTGTTAGAAATATACATTGTTTCAAGAAAAGTATATATTCTCTCAAAGTCATCATGCCCTCTATATGTGTTTCTAACTGCCAAAATTAGATATTCAACTTCAAACATCATCGAAGCTTCGAAGATATCTTTGAGGAATTGATTGTTTTCTGTTGCGCGTCCTGCTTCAACTTCTATCACAATTTTCCCATCGCAACTTATAGCATCTGCATAAAAAGATTTATCAATTGTATTGTTGTTGCCAAATAAAACAGGAACATCTATTTTACCTTTGTTACTTTTATCTTTTTCTACATTGTACTTTAATTCTGTTAAGTATGGCTCTACAGCAGCAAGTACATCATCCGACTTTTTGTTATTTGTTTTTGAATCTATGTCGCATTCTACTTTCTTGAATGCTTTAAGCACATCCTCTATTGGCTTTACTACACCAATGGAACGCGGAAAGAACTGAAATCTAATCATATTTAATTTCTATTTATGGAGCAAAACATGTTTGGTATTACACACACTTAACAACATTCTTCTTTTTATGATTTTGCACGTAATGTATATCATGCCTTTTCTGCAAAGGTAAGGATTTATTTTTATTTTATACCTATATGTAATATTTAGAAATTGTTTTGATAAGATTTTGATGTTGTATATAATTGATTATTCAACTAGAACGAATGTAGGAAAGAGATTAGATTTTTTTCTAAGTAAATAAGCTCTACCTCCGCTATGAGTCTACACTGAATTTGCTTTACCTCTGCTATTTATCCGCTATAAAGCAGAGGTAAAGCAGAGATTAGCAGAGAAAAAGCAGATTCATAGCGAAGGCAGAGCGGAAGATAATAAAGTAAGAAAATCCCTAAAAGCCCATTTATTTGCGTTCTAAGCGATTTTACCCTATCGCTTCGACTTGTAATTTTACCCCTCGAAAAAACACTTAAAGTGCCTCAGAACGCAAAAAAACGGCATTTTTAGGCACATTAGCCCCAAAACACAGCTTTTTTAAGACGAAAAATTGCGCAGTACAAAAAGAAAATCTTAAATTTGCCCCTTAGAAACATATTCAAACAAGATAAATGATTACAGACGACGACAGAATTATTAAGGTCAATATTGAGGAGGAAATGAAATCCTCATACATTGACTACTCCATGTCGGTGATCGTGTCGCGTGCACTTCCTGATGTGCGCGATGGTTTTAAACCTGTTCACCGACGCATCCTCTATGATATGATGGAGCTTGGCATCACACACGACAAACCGACACGTAAGTCGGCACGTGTTGTGGGTGACGTGCTCGGTAAGTATCACCCTCACGGCGATAGCTCTGTGTATGGCGCCTTGGTGCGTTTGGCACAACCCTGGAACATGCGTTACACCCTTGTTGAGGGACAAGGTAACTTCGGTTCTATGGATGGTGACTCGGCTGCAGCAATGCGTTATACCGAAGCCAGACTCTCGCCCGTAGGCGAAGCCATGATGCAGGATATTGAAAAAGAAACGGTCGACATGGATCGTAACTTCGACAATACGCGCGATGAGCCCAGCGTAATGCCTACACGCATCCCTAACTTCTTGGTTAACGGAGCAAGCGGTATTGCCGTAGGTATGGCTACCAATGTGCCCACCCACAACCTTAGCGAAGTGATTGACGGATGCGTGGCATACATTGATAATCCGGACATTACGATTGATGAGTTAATGCACTACATCAAGGCGCCTGACTTCCCTACGGGTGGATATATCATGGGCATGCAAGGTGTGCGTAGTGCATACGAAACAGGTAGAGGACGCATCATTATGCGTGCCAAAACCGACATTGAAAGCGGACCGCAACACGACACAATCGTTGTGTCTGAATTGCCCTACGGACTCAATAAAGAGGAACTCGTAAAGTTCATCGGACAGTTGGCTGCTGAGAAGCGTATTGAGGGCATCTCGAACGTGAACGATGAGAGCGACAAAGACGGTATGCGCATTGTAATTGACGTGAAGCGCGACTTCAACGCCAATGTGGTGCTCAACAAGCTCTATAAGATGACAGCGCTGCAAACCTCGTTTGCCGTAAACTGCATTGCTTTGGTTCACGACCATAACCACAAGGCAGGACGTCCACAGTTGCTCACCTTGAAAGACTGCATCAAACACTTCGTTGACCACCGTCACGACGTGGTGATTCGTCGCACACAATATGACTTGCGCAAAGCTCAAGAGCGTGCGCACATCCTTGAAGGTTTAATTATTGCCTCCGACAACATCGACGAGGTGGTACGCCTTATCCGTGCTTCTAAAAACCCGCAAGCAGCTATCGAGGCCTTGAAACAACGCTTCGGACTCGACGACGTACAAGCTAAAGCCATCGTAGACATGCGTTTGGCACAGCTCACGAACATACAACAAGAAAAGTTGCACGAGGAATACGAAGAGATTGAACGCCGCATTGCTTACTACGAACAAATTTTGAGCGATGACGAACTCTGCCGCAAGGTGATGAAAGACGAGTTGATTGAGGTGAAGGAAAAGTATGGCGACGAACGTCGCACAGAAATTTTGCTCTCGTCTACCGAGTTTAATCCCGAAGACTTCTATGCCGACGATGAGGTGGTTATCACCATTTCACACTTGGGATATATTAAGCGTACTCCCCTCAACGAGTTCCGCGCACAAGGACGTGGTGGTGTAGGTTCAAAGGGTGGCAGCACACGCGATAGCGACTTTATTGAATACATCTATCACGCCACAATGCACAACACCATGCTGTTCTTTACAGCTAAGGGTCGCTGCTATTGGCTCAAAGTTTACGACCTTCCCGAAGGGGCTAAAAATGCCAAGGGACGTGCCATTCAGAATATGTTGAACATCGACCCTGACGATAGCATTAACGCTTGCTTGCACATTCGCAAACTCGCTGATGCTGACTTCTGTAAGAGCCATTATGTGATGTTCTGCACAAAGCAAGGTATTATTAAGAAAACTTGCTTGAGCGAATACTCTCGTCCACGCACAAATGGTGTGAACGCAATCAATATTCGCGAAGACGACAAGGTGGTTAGCGTAGTACTTACCAATGGTTCGGACGAGATTATCATTGCCAACCGCAATGGTCGTGCCATCCGCTTTAACGAGGACACCGTACGTGCTATGGGACGTACTGCAACAGGTGTGCGTGGTATGAAGCTCGACGAGAACGATGCTACAGACGAGATAATCGGCATGATTTGTGTGAACGATCCCGAACGCGAAACCGTATTGGTGGTGAGCGAACAAGGTAAGGGTAAACGCTCTGCTGTAGACGACTATCGTGTGACCAACCGTGGCGGTAAGGGTGTGAAGACACTCAACATTACCGAAGAAACAGGTAAGGTGGTAGCTATTAAGGCGGTGACCGAAGAACAAGACTTGATGATTATCAACAAGAGTGGCATTACCATTCGTTTGCGCATTAGCGATGTAAACGTACAAGGACGTGCCACACAGGGCACACGACTCATCGATCTTAAAAAGCGTAACGACGTAATCTCAAGTGTTTGCTTGGTTCCTGCCGAAGAGGAGGAAGAAGAAGCGCTCGACGATAACAACGAGAATACTCTAGAAACTACTGACACAATAACCGAGGAAAACACCCACGAACCGAATGCGCCTGAGCAGGGCGAATAAACACAACCATCTCCCTGCAATAAAGGATGGGGCTAATCTTTCTGACTTCAGAGAAAGAAAAAGGCAATTCCCTAAAAAACAAAAAGGGATGTGCCACACCTCTAAGCACTGAAAACCAGAAAGATTAGCTACATCCATAGCAAGTTCAGTTCAATAAAACAAATTAACAATGAAAAAGTTAGTTCTTAGTTTGGCTTTGCTCGTGGCAGGCATGGGTTCAGCCATGGCTCAACAGCAAAACCCAGGTTCTTGGAAAGCTTACGACAAGATTAACAAGGCCCAAACTCAACTCAACAAAGGCACATCTGAGGGTTATGAAGCTGCCCAAGTGCTCTACAAAGAAGCTGAGGGATTGATTAACAACGAAATTGAAGAGGCTAAAGTAAAGGGCAAAAACGATAAGTTGGCATTGCTCTATACACAAAATGCAGAGTTGCAAACTAAAATGCTTGATAGCGAATGGAAAAGAGCTTCGGGCGGTATTCCCTTCGACACCATTAAGTTCTGCACAAGCATCGACAAAATCATTACGCTCTACAACGAATCGTCAAAGTACAACCAAATGCCCGATGCCAAAGGCAGAGTAAAGACAAATCCTATTGTCGCACAGAAAACACGCTACGGCATCGAACACCAAATGCTCACTATGTATAGCGCTTGCGGTTTGTTTATGAACCAAATGGGACGCTACAAAGAGAGTGCTGAGTACTTCTACAAATTTGTGCAACTGCCCAAAATCTCGCCTGTGTTCACTCCCGAAGAACGCGACTCTGTGATTAAGGCACACGAGAAAGATTACAACAACTCATACGTGAACATTGCCAACCTTAGCTACAAGGCAAAGGACTGGGCTTCGGCTGTAAAATATTGCAACGAAGCACTCAACATGGTTAATGACTCTGTGAGCTTGCACGACCTTTATTACATTAAGCTTGCTGCACAAGGCGAAAGCAAAGATAGTGTAGCCATGCAAAAGACCTTGCTCGAGGCTTATCAGCGCACTGGTCAAGAGGTTTTCTTCTTGCAACTCATGCAGACCTATATGAACTCGGGCAAAACTTCTGAGGCTGTAGAAATTGCCAACAAATCGGTTGCTGAAGATCCTAACAACAAAACATCGTGGTATGTAAAGGGTTACGTAGAACTCTACTTGCAAAAGGACTACCAGGGTGCACGCGAGGCTTTTGAAAAGGCTTTAGCTATTGACCCCGACTACGCCAATGCACTTTACTTGATTTCTGTGGCTTATACCGACGAAATCGTGAATAAGGTAAACTCAGGCAAATACGTGTACATCGGCAAAAACCGCAACATCGTAGGTCGTGGTAAGGGTGCTGCAGCCGACGCTGCTTACAAAAAGCAAAAGGCCATCTACGACAAGGAGTTGAACGAGGTGAAGTCATACTACAGAAAAGCACAAGGCTACCTTGAACACTTGCGCGAAATTGCCCCCGACATGGTCAACAAATGGGCACCTGCCTTGCAGACTGTATACACCAACTTGGGCATGAAGGATAAGGCTCAGCAAATGGACGAAGAGCTTGATGCTTACAACAAAGCTCGCGCAGCACAATAAGCCTTCTTGAACTTTCTAAAAAGGTTCTGAATTTTATAAGCACGCTCTGTGGCGTGGAATTAACTTAAAGAACCATCCATAAAACTATACTATGAGGTTGTGACGAAGAGATGCACGCATTATCTTTGTCACGACCTCACATTTAATTCAATAAACTATTATCATCAATGAGAACGCTCCTATTATCATTCATCATGTTGCTGCTGCCCACAATCGCGGGGGCTCAAAAGGCATATAAGCCATTGAAAACAGCCCTGAAAGATAAGAACTATAAGGAGGCGGTGGCACAAATCAATAAACTGCGTGCCGATTCTACCTATCGTTTCGACACAAAGCTCTGCTTATATGGCATTGAAGCCTATCGCGGACTTAACGATGCCGAGAATATGAAGGTGTATCTTAAACAGAACTGCGACACAGTGGCTCTTTTCTCTACCACTTACCAAATTGTGAAAGAGGCTGTGATACTCGACTCTTTAGAGAATGAAAATAAAAAGAATAAAGGAGAGAAACCACACGAAACAAAGTTGGTTAACGAAATGCTGCAACGCTATTATCCCAATCTTAACGTAGCAGCACGCTTCTTCTATAAAAAACAAAATTACACAGAGGCTATGCGATATTTGCGCTATTGCATAGACTTGCCACATACACCTATCGGAGCACGCTCAAACCTTTCTACCAAACACGATGTGCCAAACGCTGTGCTTTACCTTAGCAGTGCTTTTGCTACTAAAAACTATGCTGAGGTACATCGCTACGAAAACATTGCGCTCTGCGACTCGGTTTCACGAAAAAGCATTATGAAGTTCTTGGCACGTACTGCCGAAGCCGAAAAGGATACTTTGGCATACGAGCGTATGTTGCGCCAAGGATGGAAAAATGGCGATTACGACGAAAGTTTCTTTGCGTTGTTGGTGGATTTTTACAACACACACAACGAATACGGACACACGCTCGATGTGGCTGCGCAACACATTAAGGTTCACCCCAAAAGCACCATTGCTTATATGGCACAGAGCGTGGCTTTCTTTAAACAAAAAAACTACGATAAGTGCATTGCCAGTGCTCAACAATGGCTTGAATGCGACTCGCTGAGTGCCGATGCACACTATTACATCGGTGCATCTTATGTATACAAAGTAGACGAGGTACCAATGGAAGGTCGCATCAATTCGATCTCTTATAGACAATCGTTAGTGAAACGTGGTGAACTCTATGCAAAGGCTGAACCTGCACTCGAAACCTACCGCAAAATGATGCCTCAAGCTAAAGAAGAGTGGGCTCCCCTACTCTATAAGATATATTTGGCACTTAACAAGGGCGATAAGTTTGCCGAAATCGAAGATATTTTGGCTGAATAATTACTTGATTAGACCATTTTACTTTTACCCCTCACCCCAAAGATAAACCCCAATAACGCATGATAAAGAAATTCATCACATCCCAGCTCTTAACTGATAAAGAGTGGAATCACTACATACAAAATTTGCAATCGGCACCTGCTGCAAACAACGATGCCGAAGAATGTGATTGTGCCGCTATGCTTCGTCCGCTAATTTTAAAAGGCATGGACGAGGAAATGCAAGAGGTGGACACGATTGTGAACAACCCCGAGGCTCCCACTTTTGCTAATACCATTGTGGCGCTTGCGAATACGGGCGAGAACTTGGAACGTGCCACGGCGGTAATGTATAACTTATTGAGCGCTGAGACCGACGATAATCTTGAAGAATTGGCAAGCAAACTTGCCCCCAAGCTCTCTGAGCATTCTAACAATATTATGCTCAACGAAAAACTGTTTGCACGTGTAAAGGCGGTTTATGACGCTGAAACAAACAAGTTGGAGGGCGAAGACAAAATGTTGCTCGACAAAACATACGAAGGCTTTGAACGCTCTGGCGCTACCCTGTCTGACGAGGACAAACAACGCTTTAGAGAGATCACGGCGCAACTGTCTGAAAAGACTTTGAAATTCTCGCAAAATGTGTTGAAAGAGACCAACAATTTCGTTCTTCACATTACCGATGAGAATGACTTGGCTGGCATACCCGAAATTCACAGAAATGCTGCACATCACGAAGCCGAAGCACGACAATTAGAGGGATGGGTGTTCACACTGCATGCCCCCAGTTTTATGCCCTTCATGATGTATGCCGAGAATCGCGAGTACCGCGAAAAAATATATCGTGCCTACAACAGTCGCTGCACACACAATAACGAATATAACAACTTCGAAATTGTGCGTAGCATTGTGAATCTGCGTCGCGAGGTAGCACAAATTTTGGGATATAAAGACTATGCAGATTATGCACTGCGCCGACGCATGGCACAAAATGCCAAAAACGTATATCAGTTACTTAACGACTTAATAGACCACTACCTTGACCGTGCGAAACAAGACGTGGCTGAGGTTGAGAAAAAGGCTAAACAAATTGAGGGGGCTGACTTTAAGTTGCAACCTTGGGACTTCTCTTACTACAGTCAAAAGTTGAAACACGAGCTTTATGACTACGACCCCGATATGCTACGCCCCTATTTTGAACTATCACAAGTGCAAAAGGGGGTATTGGGTTTAGCCACAAAGCTATACGGCATTACGTTTAAACGCAACGACAATCTGCCTGTATATCAAAAAGATGTCATTGCATACGATGTCTACGACAAAGACGGAGCCTTCTTGGCTATTTTGCTTGTAGACTTCTTCCCTAGAGAAAGCAAAAAGGGTGGCGCATGGATGACAAACTATCGCGATGAGTCGTGCAATGCTCCCACCCACGTAAAGGTGATGCCCGACAACTCAAACCGTCCGGTGGTAAGTGTCACAACCAACTTTACAAAACCCACTGCCGACACGCCTGCATTGCTTACTTTGGGCGAGGTTGAAACTTTCTTACACGAGTTTGGACACGCTCTGCACGGAATTTTTGCCATGACGCACTATGCAAGTCTTAGCGGAACTTCTGTATATTGGGATTTTGTGGAACTTCCTTCACAATTTATGGAGAACTATGCCACAGAACCAGATTTTTTTGGTACATTTGCCCATCACTACCAAACGGGCGAACCCTTGCCTCAAGAATACATTGACCGCATACGTAAAAGCCGTAATTTTCAATCGGCATACGCTTGCATGCGACAAGTTTCTTTCGGCTTGCTCGACATGGCGTACTACACACTGCGCGAACCGCTTACCTCAGACATTAAAACCTTCGAGGACGAGGCTTGGAAACGCGTACAACTACTTCCTAAAGCTGACGACGCCTGCATGAGCGTGGAGTTTGGACATATTATGGCGGGCGGATATGCAGCAGGATATTACAGCTATAAGTGGGCTGAAGTGTTAGACGCAGATGCCTTCTTTCTCTTCAAAGAAAAAGGCATTTTCAATGAGGACGTGGCAAATAGTTTCCGTGAAAATGTATTGTCGAAGGGAGGCACTGAAAATCCGATGGACCTCTATGTACGCTTCAGAGGACAAGCCCCTAACATCAATGCATTGTTAAAGCGCGATGGCATTCAATAAAATCGTGTAAGAAGGGAGAAAAGCAACCATAAACTTCCTCTATAATAATAAATTCTCTATCACGCATTTTTAAAGAGAACCATCGCAAACACCTACATAACAACGAACACACATTATGACAAAAGCAGAATTACTTGATAGGCGCTATTTAAGAATGGCACGTATTTGGGCTGAAAACTCATACTGCACACGCCGTCAGGTGGGAGCGCTTATTGTAAAAGATAAGATGATTATTAGCGACGGATATAACGGAACTCCTTCGGGATTTACCAATATATGCGAAGGTAGCAACGGACTAACCTTGCCCTATGTGCTACATGCCGAAGCTAATGCCATCACTAAAATTGCACGCTCTGGCAACAACTCTGACGGAGCTACACTCTATGTGACGGATGCACCCTGCATTGAATGTGCAAAACTCATTATACAAGCTGGCATAAAACGTGTGGTTTATGCACGCAGCTACCGTTTAACCGATGGCATTGACCTCCTTTCTGAGGCTAACATCGAGGTGGTTCACATCGAAGACGTTGATGCCACCCAAACTACTGAAAGCTAAGTTTTTATAAATTCAATGATTAAGCACAATAAAAATCGTTTTGTTCCTCTCCTTGTTTCAATAGGAGTGGTTGTGGGTATCATGTTGGGAAGTTTCTTTGCCAATCACTTTTCGGGCAATCGACTCAGCATTATCAACAATTCGAGCAACAAGATAATCGACCTATTCCATCTCATTGACGATCAATATGTTGACACCGTTAACATTCCTGACTTGGTTGAGAAATCTATGCCCCAAATTCTTAAAGAACTCGACCCTCACTCTACTTATATCTCGGCTTCGAAGGTTGAAGAGAGCATGCAGGATTTAAAAGGCAGTTTCTCGGGCATTGGCATACAATTTACCCTTTATAAAGACACCGTGAGAGTGGTAAAAGTGGTAAAGGGTGGACCTTCTGAAAGCGTAGGCATTCAAGCAGGAGACCGCATCGTAAAATTAGACGAGAAGGTGTATGTGGGCGATTCGGTGACAAACGATGGAACCATGTCGCGCCTGAAAGGTCCCAAAGGATCGGTTGTGCGACTGGGCATAAAACGTGCAGGGAAACCTAAACTCATCGGCTTTAGCATTACACGTGGCGAAGTGCCTGTAAAAACTGTGGATGCTGCCTATATGACTGCTCCCAGCATTGGCTATGTGCGCATTACAAGCTTTGGCGAAACCACGTATGCCGAATTTATTGCAGCACTCAGCAAGTTGCAAACACAAGGTTTTGAAAAACTCATCATCGACTTGCGCGGAAACCCTGGTGGTTACATGGAAACCGCCGTACAGTTGGTCAATGAGTTCTTGCCTAAAAATGCTTTGATTGTATACACACAAGGCAGAAAATCGCCCCGAAAAGAATATCGCACTGATGGTCGTGGCGCTTATCAAAAAATACCATTGGTGGTATTGGTCGACGAAACCTCAGCCTCAGCAAGCGAAATCTTTGCTGGCGCCATACAAGACAATGACCGTGGCACAATCATCGGACGGCGCTCATTTGGCAAAGGCTTAGTGCAAGTGCCTATTGAATTTCCCGATGGTTCAATGCTTCGACTCACCACGGCACGCTACTATACGCCCTCAGGACGCTGTGTGCAAAAGCCCTATAAACCTGGCGATGAAGAAGACTATGAGGCTGACCTCCTTTTAAGAGCTGAACACGGAGAATACTTCTCGGCTGATAGCATTCGCACCACTGGCGAGAAATATAAAACGCGCTTAGGACGCACCGTATACGGAGGGGGTGGCATTGTGCCCGACATCTTTATTGCCCGCGACACTTTGGGCATGACCTCATACTTTAAAGAGGCATATTTGGGAGGATTGCTGTTTCAGTATGCCTACGACTTTGTAGACCATAACCGCAACGAACTCAATAAGTGTAACGACTTGGCAAGCGTGAGCAAATATCTTAAAAAGAAAAATATCATCGAGGGCTTTGCCTCTTATGCCGAAAAAGCTGGACTCAAACGTCGCAACTTGATGATTCAAAGTTCACGCAATTTGCTTACCACATACATCTCGTCTGCCATTATTAGCGATGTGTTCGACGATGGTGAGGCGGTTGAATATGTAAACCAAACCGATGCCGCAGTGCTTCGTGCCACAAGCATCCTTACCAAAGGCAATGCCCTACCCCAAGTGAACAATAGCAAGGGGAAAGCACAGGCTAAAGCCTTAATTGAGCAACTTTCTGCGCCCTACTCTTTGGCACTATGGCGCACTACCATGCCTTGGTACAAACCGCTCTTTATGCAGTATACAAAGGTTGGCGCTACCCCCTCTAAAAACTTAGTGGACGACCCTCAAAAATTGGCTATATGTTTGCGAAAACTGAAGTTCGTCAACGCATAAAACAAGCGGTTAAAGCCATGAGTGCACACGAGCGTCAAGAGCTGTCCTTGCAGCTAATGCAAAAGTTGGCACAGCATCCACGCTTTGTGCAAGCCAAGGTGATAATGCTCTATCATGCCTTGCCCGATGAACCCGACACACGCACATTGCTCAATACATGGTTCAAAGAAAAAACACTCTTACTGCCTGTGGTCTGTGGCAAACAACTGTTGCTCAAGGTCTATCAGGGCGCACAACATGTGCAAACGGGCGCTTATGGCATAGCCGAACCACAAGGCGCATGCTTTAACCAATATCAAGACATCGACCTCATTGTGGTGCCAGGAATGGCATTCGATGCACAAGGACACCGATTAGGACGCGGAAAAGGATTTTACGACCGTTTTTTGTCGATGCCTCAACTCACACACACTTATCGTTTGGCGCTCTGCTGGCCTTGCCAACTTATTGAGCAAGTTCCCACAGAGCCGCACGATGCACGCATGAACGAGATTCTGACATGCTAAATAGGCACATACGCTGTATGAGCAATTTACGCACCGCATGGGCTTTAGGCTTTAGGCTTTATAAACATGACCCCAAGAACACGTTCAAATGGTTCAAGTTCAAGAGCACCAAATCTATAATCCATAAAAATCAAGGCGTGGACTCCTCCACCCCTTTAAACCTTAATTGCAAGAATTATGACACTCGATATTCTTATTTGCTCGCTCGACAAAGGAGTAGTACGTGTGCAAGACGTGTTGCTTCCACCGCAAGACAATGTACATTACATCGTGTCTTATCAATATACAGACGATCGCTACCTTGAACTCATCCCTAAAGTGTTAAACAAGCGCGACGACGTTTCTATTTACACTTATAAAGGAAAAGGGCTCTCGGCAAATCGCAACTTGGCACTCGACAAAGCTACTTCAGACATTGTGATGTTTGCCGATGATGATGCACACCTTTTGTCCGATACCCCCGAAAAGGTTATTGGATGCTTTGAGCAGCACACCGAACTCGATGTGGCGTTCTTCTGTGCCTCTACCTACACGGGCAAACTGCTAAAGAACTATCCTAAAGAAGATTTTGATGTGTTGGCAATGCCTGCACAATACACCATCTCTGCCCTCGAAATGGCATGCCGCCGACGCAGTGTGCAAGGAAAAATTCGTTTCGACGAACGCTTTGGTTTAGGCACAAAATTCCTTACATGTGGCGAAGAAGAGGTGTGGTTAGAAGATGCCCTGCGCATGGGACTTAAAATGCACTACTACCCCGAAAAGATAGTAGAAACAAGCACCATGCTTAAAAAATCGTTGGTGTATGTAGATGCGGGTGTACAACGTAGCCGTGGAGCTATTGACTACTACATGCTGGGACACCGCGCATGGTGGAGTTGTTTCTGCTTTGCCTTGCGCAGTGCTAAAAAGGGCTATTGCCACTTCTTACCCATGATGCAACATTTGGCTGAAGGCATACGCTACATGAAACGTACAAGCAAGTAAAGTAAACGGAAGGCTCAGAAATTTCTCAGAAAGATAATTGCAACTTTTTTTAAAAAGAAGAATTTTTAGAACCATCCTTAAAACAAGAAGAATACAAAATGGCAAAAACGCAACAAGAAAACGAAGGTCATTTGCGCGAATACAGAGACGACATACGTCAAGCTGTTGAAGTAATGAACAAGGGGGGCATCATTCTCTACCCCACCGACACCATTTGGGGCATTGGTTGCGATGCCACAAACCCCGAGGCTGTGAAACGCGTATACGACATCAAACACCGAAACGACGCTAAAGCATTAATTACACTCATCGACTCTGAGGCTAAACTCGAAGCCTACGTTACCAATGTGCCCGAAGTGGCATGGCAACTTATCGAAGTAGCTGAAAAACCACTGACCATCATCTACGATGGTGCACGAAATCTTGCTCCAAACCTCTTGGCTGAAGATGGCAGCGCAGGCATACGAATCACACGCGAAGAGTTCAGTAAAAACCTTTGCATGCGTATGCGACGAGCCATTGTTTCTACATCTGCCAACATCAGTGGAGAACCTTCGCCCAAATGTTTTGCCGACATCTCGCCCGACATTATAAATGCCGTAGACTACGTGTGTACATCACGTAGAAACGAAGAAAAAAATCCTCCCGCATCTAACATCATTAAATTAGGGGCTGGAGGCGAAGTTAAGGTTATACGCTAAAGGATGGTTAGGAGTAATGAAAAAGATTATCAATCCTTATTTAGGTAAAGAGGGCTATAACTGCATTTGCTGCAGCCCCAATAACCCCATCGGTCTACACTTAGAGTTTTATGCCGATGCCGACGATGTATTAACCATTTGGCACCCCTCTACCCACTTTCAAGGATGGGTTAACACCCTACATGGAGGAATCATTAGTTTGCTAATGGACGAAGTAGCTGGATGGGTGGTAAACTATAAATTGCAAACAACTGGCGTAACCACACAACTCAACGTCAAATATCGTCGTCCCGTAATGACCGACGAAAGCGAAATCATTGTGCGCGGACACATTGCCCAACAACGTCGCAACTTGGTGACCATTCACCTCACATTGCAAAATGCCAAAGGCGAAATTTGCAATGAAGCAGATGCCACCTACTTCACCTTCGGACCTGAAAAGGCTAAGGAAATGGGATTTGAGGGCTGCAAAACCGAAGATTAAGTGTGAATGTGTTGCAACACGAATGCTCTCTTTTAGATGGGCTATCTAAGACGAACATCTATCTTATAGATAGATTATTTTTAAGCACAAAAATCCCCATAAACGAATCAAACATCCCAAACAAGATGCATCATTCGTTTATGGGGTTTTTCTTGCCTTCGCAGCGAATTCTTTATAATTAGCTGCAAATGACAAATGACAAGTGACACCCTAAATTATTGATAGCCAAACATTTAAGTACTATTTTGTCATTTGAAAAATTTCTTAATTCATAGTTAACAAAACTATAATAGATAAGAGAGAATATTCGTAACCTTACTTCATTTCCCACCCCGCAGCCTTAGCAATTTTCTGCGGAATCTCGGTATTATCAATTTGACCATGAAAGGCATCAGCCCACACGCCAATAGCAAATACAGGGACAAAACCATTAGAGTGCCCCCCACTCTGCCATCCTATTAAGGCACATTCTGCCATTACCGCGCGAGCAGCATCGGCTAAAGCATCTACCTTAGCGTAAAGCGACTTCTTGTCGGCTGCCGAACCATTCTTCATGGCATCAAAAGCATTGTGAAGACGCTTTTGTTGCTTTTCTGAAAGTTTCACACCCTCACCAAAGCCCCAATTTTGCTTGAGGTCATTTTCTACCAACTCCCAAGTAAAGTCATCCCCCTTTTGTGCGTGCAATGCCTTTAAATGCTGGCTATAAGCATCCGTACTCATACGCTGATAACGAAACAAATCCGTGTGAAGTTTATAAGCCCCTCTGCCCAATACTAAACCACCTGTTTCATGATCGGCAGTAACCACAATAAGCGTTTCGTCGGGATGTTGATTATAAAACTCAAAAGCAACCTTCACCGCCTCGTCCATATCGGTTATTTCGCGAATCATTGTAGCCCCATCGTTACTATGGCAAGCCCAATCAATCTTTCCGCCCTCAATCATCAAGAAGAAACCCTCTTTCTTTTGCTTAGTTAAAAAGTTTACGCCAGCACGTGTAACCTCTTGCAAAGTCATGTCCTTGTCAGTGCGGTCGATGGCATAAGGCAGAGAAGAACGGTCGCGCTCATTGGCTTCAGCCGTTTGCAGCAAAATAAGTTTTTTAGCCTTCTTCGCCTTACGCAAAAAGTCCTTATATCCACGTGCTATGCTATAACCCGCTTGTTCACATTGCGCATAAAGCGAAGGTGCATCCGCATTGTCCTTGTCTTGGGGCTGCATAAAGTCAGACCCTGCATAAAAGTCGAATTGTGCCTTTACCAAGTCCTTACCAATGGCATAATACGAACCACGCACACCCTGATGCGCATAAAAAGCGGCTGGAGTAGCATGGTCTACACTAACCGAAGTGCCCACCCCCACTGCAGCTCCCGCTTGTTGTGCCCAAACAGCAATGCTGTTTACAGCCGTTTTTTGGTCGGCAAGCACACCCAATGCGCCATTCTTAGTTTTGTGCGCAGTAGCAAGTGCCGTACCCGCGGCTGCAGAATCGGTAACCCCATTTGTGGCAGAATAGGTAGTAACAAGTGCCGCATAGGGAAATTGCGTGAAGCATAATGGTTTCACACCTATACGCCCTTCGAGTGCAGCATAATAGGTTTCGGCACCATTCACTTGGTTCACACCCATACCGTCGCCAATAAAATAGAACACATACTTGGCTTGCTGTGCCATAGCCCCCATACTCACCACCAAAAGTGCCGTGAGCCAAACTAAACGCATCATTCTTCTTTTCAACATATCAGAAACTTATTTTTGTTTTTATAGATTTAAAAATTCATTTACCACAAACCACCCCATACCCCCGAAAAGCAAAAAAGTCTTCGACATTTCTATCGAAGACTTATACTTTTTGTAGCGCCTACGGGAATCGAACCCGTATACCATGCGTGAGAGGCATGTATCCTAACCATTAGATGAAAGCGCCAAGTGCGGAAGCTGGGGGATTCGAACCCCCGGTACGGTAAACCCGTACGTCAGTTTAGCAAACTGGTGGTTTCAGCCACTCACCCAAACTTCCTTTTTCAGCTTTTCAAGAGATGTTATCTCTCAAACGCGATGCAAAGGTACGACATTTTTTTAAACTACCAAACCTTTCTGCAAAAAAAGTGTACTTTTATCCGCTTTTTCTTCATTTTTCAAGGTAAAACACGTGTTTTTGCCCTTTTATTCACTCTTTATTACCATTATATTCATGCATATCGATAATATTGCCCACACGAATTTCAGTGCCATTAAGCAATATTATTTTACCATTTTGTTCGTCTATACGCTGCAAGCGTTCGGTCAGCACCTTATACGCCCCACCCTCTTTAAAGGCATCGGGCACAAAATATTTTATTTTTATAAAAGGATGTTCTGTCTGGCGCATGCGCAATTCTGCAAGCGTGTAGTCAAGCAGTTCGCGCTGATCCTCGCCTAATGTCACTTTCTCTTCAGTGTGTCGCGCACATTCTGCCAATGCCTCGTAATGTCCTGAAACTGCTGCAAAGGCACCAAACTGTGCGGCACGCTTTAGCATGCTCATAGGTTGGTGTCGAACAGACTGATGGCGCGGAAGATTGATTATGTCGGCATACATTACCTTAGTTTGCGCCTCATTTGCTTTGAGTTCTTCGAGTATATTCATGTGTACGGGAATTTAATTAAAACATCGCGCCATCCTTTTTTAAAAGGAGATAACGCGATGTTTTGCTATTTACCCAAGAATGGTTCTAAATTATATAGAAACCGCCCTAATTTAAAAATTCCACTTCACACCCAAACACGGACGGCACTTAAAGCCGAGTGTCGTACCAAAGTTATTGCTCAACTCTATCTCTGTGCCTACATTCAGGTTGTTGCAACCAAAATGGCGACCCACGTTATACCACAACTGTGGTTCTGTAATAAACACCGTGTGCTTCGTTTTAGTCACATTTGTGCCGTCTTCATTCACTCCAATATTGTAAGAATGGTCTTCGAACCACACATCTGCAAAACCATCAAACGTCAAGCCTTTAAGACCAAAAAGGTCCTTACACGTCCACACGCCAGTAAACTGCATAGGCACCCTGCTATCTGCCTGAATAATTTTTTTGTACAAGAGTTTCAAGTTGAGTGTATTGTTATAGCTCTGATCGTGCAAAAAATAATCTACACCAGCCAACCATGCCGAATTGATAGGGTAACTTCTCGTAATACCGCCATTATATTCAACATGCAAACTTAAAGGCGCCAACTTCGTCTTTTGCCAAAAGTTCAAGCAACGTGCTATTTCAAGATAAGTGCCACCTGGGGCAAGCTTATTCTTTTCGCTACCATCGTGTTGCTTATAGTTAAAGTCATGGTCAATAAAGAAGTAGGTATTACCCCACTTATCAGCCTTGAACATTTCGAGCGTCATGGTCACATATTTTCGATCGGTGCCCATGTCATAAAACACTTGCATATTTACCTGTGCCATAGCCTGCTGAAAGAGGGTCAAGCCCAGCACAAAGAACATCAACTTTCTTAGTTTCATTGTTTTAATAATATAGGTTATATTCTATTCAAAAGCGTAATTCAAAATAAAGAGCAGAGCTAACACGATGAGCGTAGCATTAAGCTCGCGCCACTTGCCCGAACAGAGCTTAATAATTACATAGCTAAGAATGCCCAAGCAAATGCCATCGGCTATCGAATAGCAAAGCACCATCGTAATCATGGTGATAAAAGCTGGGAATGCCTCAGACACGTCCTCAAGGTTTATTTTCTTTACCGAATCTACCATCAACACACCCACCATTACCAAGGCGCCACTTGTAGCAGCCGAGGGGATGAGCATAAAGATAGGCGAAACAAAAATGGCAAGAATAAAGAGGAGACCTACGAAGAAGGAGGTTAAACCCGAACGTCCACCTTCAGCCACACCCGATGCACTTTCAATATAGGTTGTAATGGTGCTACTGCCCAAAAAGGCACCCGCCGTAGTACCAATGGCATCGCTCAGCATCGCCTCTTTCATGCGCGGTATGCGTCCCTCAATGCTTGCACCCGTTTTCTGCACCAAGGCTACCAATGTGCCCAAAGTGTCGAAGATGTTGATAAGCAACAACGAGAAAATAACCATAAAGGTTTTAAGGTTAAAAAAGTTGTTGAAATCGAACTTACAAAAGATGGGTGCAATGCTATGGGGTGCCGAAATGGGAGTCCAATTTTCAGGAATCTCTGTAACATGCATAGGGATGCCCACAATCGTGGCAATAATAATGCCATAGAACAAAGCCCCCTTCACACCGCGCACCATGAGCATGCCGCTAAGCAAAATCGAAAATATGCCCAACAAACACTCAGGGGTAAAGTTGCCAAGCTTCACAAAAGTGGCTTCGCTGGCTACAATAATATGCGCATTTTTTAAACCGATAAAGGCAATAAACATACCAATACCTGCCGATATGGCAAAGCGCAAATTAGTAGGGATGCAATCCAAAATCTTGTCGCGCACATTGAGAAAGGTGATAAGAATAAATATCACACCTTCAATGAGCATCACGGCAAGTGCTTGCTGCCACGAAAGCCCCATAGCTTGGCAAAGCGTAAAAGCAAAAAAGGCATTCAAACCCATACTCGGAGCTTGCGCAAATGGCAACTTTGCCATAAATGCCAATAGTAGCGTAGCAATGGCAGAGGCTATGGCAGTACTCGTAAATAAAGCCTCACGGCTCATCCCCGTAGTCGAAAGTATATCGGGGTTGACTGCTAAAATGTAACACATGGCAAGGAATGTGGTCAGTCCTGCCACAAGTTCAGTTTTAATGCGCATCGTCTTGGCATCAAAACCAAAAAGCTTTTTAAGTAGCATAGTTTGTGTATAAAAATTTTATGGAGTTTCTCATTCGTCTTCAGGACTCGAAGCGCTCATGATATCCTTAATGGTTTGCTTAATGCCACGATAAATGCCCAAAAAGAAACGCCCTATCCCTTTAAGTGCAGCAACGCTCAGTTTTCTAAAGTTTAGCACCAAGAACACCAAACCTGCGAGCAAACCTTTCAGAGCGATTCCTAAGCCTTTAAGCAAATAGTCGCCTGCTGTGAGCAACAATTCTACACCACGCGCTTCGCCTTTCTTCACATAAACATGAACGCGACGATAGCCTGCCATCCATAACAAGGGCAGTCCCACACCTGCTATAAGATACAGAATCACCCAAAGCACATTGCTTGCAGGATTTAACACCGTGGGATGTCCGCCCACTGCCTCCCAAGGCAAACCATAGCACGCCACTTTCAGCGCACTCACCACCTTAAAGGCTACGATGTGAAAGGCAAATATATAAAGCGTATTGTCGCCTATGTGCACAAGCGAGCGCTTCACAAACGTGTCACGACGGTCAATAAACTGACAGCCATAAGCGATGGCTATGAAAGCTGCAATAGCTGGCAAAAAGATTGAAACAAAATCGAGGGTCTTGCCGTTGAATGCCATGCTCGAGGGGAACAAAAACGAAGCCACAAGCAAAAGCACTGCGCAAGGCACAGCGACCTTCCACGTGAGGCGCTCCATCACCTTGTATTGGCGAAGCAGAAAACCTGCTGCCATAAACGAAAGTCCTAAGAGTTCGCGATACCCACCTTGTGCCAAACCCGTTACATGAAGTCCGCAAGTGGTCTTCCACAACGTCAGCAACACACCACATCCAAGTAGTGCCCAACCTGCCTGCTTATCTTGAGCAAATCGCGAATTTTTACGCAATATTTTAAACAGCACCAAAAACAACAAGCTGGCTACAAACAGCGCACGGAAAAACCAAAACGACCCACAAAGAAAGTCGTTATAGCCCGACATGTTAAACACGATGCTCCACAAATGTTGGCTCCATTGTGTCCAATTATAGGGATGAAGCACCCCCATTGTGGCATTACCAAATTGTGGCTGTTCGCTCAGAATACCACAGGTAAAAAGCAAATTGTGTATCACAAGGAAAAACACACTCCAACGCACAAAGGGCCAATAAAGTCCCTTCACGCGGTGCATCACAAAACTATGCGCATCGTTTAAATACTTGGTATGGAAAAAATATCCTGCACAAAGAAAAAAGATGGGCACATGGAATATAAACACAAAGTGCGAAAGCCAACCGCTAATACCTGCGTGCGACAATACCACGCAAATAATGGCAATCGCCTTTACCATCGTGAAGCGTGTTGAGCGCTTGCGCCGCGTGTCGCTCACAGTTTCTGTGCCAACACCTACTACATTATGTGGCTCAACCTTTGTGGTCTGTTGGGGCTCTGTTTGAACTACAGCCACCGAAGCTGCCCCACCTACTGATTCAGCCCCCACAGAAGCCGTTGCAGGAGTTGAAGTGGCTGAACAAGTTGCCGACTGCAAATCTTCGTTCATAATCTTTTTTTATTTTTACCCTATTGGGAGGATTTTCTTATTACCTATTACTTAACTTCACTTATGCCTGCGACTCATCCACCTCGTGCATCACAAAGTCGCCAAGTCCACTGTTATCGCCTTCCTTCTTGTCGCACTTCACAAACGGACTGAGGAAATGGAATATCCAACCCTTTGCCTTCTTCCAACGACCCCAATTTTTCCACAACTCGGGCGTAAGCATAAAGCAACGTGTGTCGCGATCGTGATAGAATATCTCTTGCAACTGAGCCGTGGTGTAACGATCTGCCACAAGCATGTTACATTCATAATCAAACGACAAACTGCGACTATTCAAGTTGGCAGAACCCACAAAAGCATAAAGGCTATCCACCATCATTATTTTACTGTGATGAAAACCACCCGTAAAGAAATACACCTTCGCCCCTGCCTTCATCAGCTTATGGGCATTATATTCTACCACACGCGGTGTAACAGGGATATCGCTCTTTTGCGACACCATTATCTGCACATCCACCCCACGGCGAGCCGCCTTTTTAAGTGCCCGCTTAATGTGCCTGCACAAGGTGAAATAAGGGTTGATAATCAATATCTGCTTTTCGGCATGCTCAATAGCATGCACAAACGTGTCGTGAATAATGCGCGGAGTTTCACACGGGTCACGATTCACCACCCCAATAATCTTGCTACCAGCAGTTGGTGTAGTGTCTTGCTTTAACATGCCAAAATCGTTACGCGCATCGCGCTCACCAGGGTAATATTCTGCCCCATGCACATTCTGATGGGTCACACGGTTCCAAAAGTTCAAAAACACCTTTTGCAACTCGCCCACCGCGTCGCCTTCAACACGCGTATGAATGTCGCGCCACTCGCCAAACTCGGGTTTACCCGTAATGTAATAGTCTGCCACATTCATACCACCCGTATAAGCCACCACGCCATCTATCACCACAATTTTGCGATGGTCACGATGAAACACATGGTTTATCCAAGGAAAACGTATCGGGTCGAATTCATAAATTTCTACACCTCGCGCACGTAAACTGTCAAGGTGGCGAGCCCTCAGCGGACGATTGTTCGAACTATTGCCAAAACCATCGAACAGCGCACGAACCTTTACGCCCTCAGCAGCTTTACGAACCAAAATGGCAAATAGTTCTTTGGATATAGAATCGTTGCGAAAATTGAAATATTCAAGATGAATGCTTTGTTTGGCTGCACGCAAAGCGGGGAGAAGGTCGTCGAACTTCTCCTTACCAGTTTTAAACACAACCAATCGGTTGTTGCCCGTAAACTTCACACCGAAATCTTCCTGCAAAAAGTTTACTATGTCTAAATCGCTGTGCTTTGCTGGACGACATTTCTGCGCCAACGCAGGCAAATAAATAAAATGTGTCAAGAATATAACAATTACGAATGCAAATATATGCCGAAAGGCAACTAATGATTTATGTAAATGCATTAACGTGGTTCGAAAATATCTGATTATAAATTTCTAAATTTCAGCTTTGCTCATCCTCCATACGCTTCATTCTTTTTTAAGAGCATGGTCCTTCACATAGTCCACAACACCCATCACACCTCTCATCACCCTCAATCACATACAGATATTGGACGAACAAAATTAGCTATCACCCGCCCCACCCCAAGTGCAACCGAATGCAATATGCACGGGCTGAATTATCGTGCAAACCGAATGCAATCAAGCTTGCTTGAATTACTGAGGTGCAGCCGATAATGCACGGGCTAAATTATCGTGCAAGCACGCCCTGAAAGGGCAAAAGCACATAGCCCAGGGCAAGCGAAGCGACACCCTGGGTTACGGATTGCCATAGCATTGACGCCCTGTAAGGGCAAAAGCATTCGATGTTGAATAATTTATTTAAAGCTTCTGCCCTTACAGGGCGTCACTAACGAACGTGCTTTAACCCAGGGTGTTGCCCTGGGCTATGTGCTGTTGCCCTTACAGGGCGTTTATCGGCGGCACGAAAATTCATCCCATGCATCATCCAGAAGGAGAAAGGGGCGACTTAAACCACTAAATCATTGTGCTAAACGAATCTACCACACCCAGCAAATGCCTGTGTGCGTCTACCACCAAAACCGAATGAATCTTATGCTGATGCAAAATCTTTTCTATCTGCGTAATCTTGGTGTCGGGCGAAACCTCCTTAGGTGTACGTGTCATAATATCCGCCACCGTGAGCTGGAAGAAATTATCTTGCGAATTTTCCATCGCACGACGAATATCGCCATCGGTAATAATACCTGCCACACAGTCGTTTTCAATAGCCACACACAACCCCAATCGGCCGTTACTCATGTGAATAACCGCCTCGCCCAACTTCATCGTGGGCGGAATAGTGGGCAAATCCTCCGTGCGCATCACATCGCGAGCCTTCGTCAGCAAGCGCTTACCCAAAGTGCCACCAGGATGATACTGCGCAAAGTCCGAAGCCTTAAAGTTTCTCGCCTCCATCAACGCACAAGCCAAGGCATCGCCTAAGGCAAGCGAAGCTGTTGTCGACGAGGTTGGTGCAAGTCCCAACGGACAAGCCTCGTGGCTCACGGCAGCGTTTAGGTGCGCCGTGGCATATTCAGCCAAGAGCGAATGCGGATTTCCACTCATACCAATCACAGGGATATGGTTCTCGAGCAGATAAGGCAAAAAGCGAAGCAACTCATCGGTCTGTCCTGAGTTCGAAATGGCCAACACCACATCGTCGTGCTGAATCACACCCAAGTCACCATGAAAAACATCAAGTGGGTTAATAAAAAAACTCGGTGTTCCAGTCGACGACAAAGTGGCAGCAATCTTTGCCCCAATGTGTCCACTCTTGCCCACACCCGTCACCACAAGCTTACCCTTGCAGTTAAGTATCAGTTCTACTGTCTTATCAAAATCGCCATCAATGTTAGGGATTAGCTCAAGCAAAGCCTTTGCCTCGTCCTCAATACACTTAATGGCTGTTTCTGTCCATTTACTCATAATATCTAATGCAACTCACACTGTGTGCGTGAGCCTATATTTGTTAATCTTCCTTTACCAACTTCTCAATGAGTTTTTCAAGATCATCAAGATAGAGCATATTGGGTCCATCGCTCTTTGCATGGTCGGGGTCGGGATGCGTTTCAAAAAAATAGCCCTGCGCCCCAAAAGCCTTGGCTGCCATTGCCATCTGGGGCACAAATTGGCGGTCACCCCCCGTAGTGCCACCCGCACCACCAGGACGCTGCACAGAGTGCGTACAGTCCATAACCACGCGGTCGGCATACTGCTGCATAACGGGCAAATTTCTAAAGTCCACAATCAAATTATTGTAGCCAAACATATTGCCACGCTCTGTGAGCCACACCTCATGGGCGCCAGCCTCGCGACATTTCTCTACGGGGAAACGCATATCCTCGCCCGAAAGAAACTGAGCCTTCTTAATATTCACCACACAACCCGTCTTAGCTGCTTCTACCAAAAGGTCGGTTTGGCGACAAAGAAATGCGGGAATCTGCAACACATCTACCACCTCGCCCGCAGCTTTTGCCTGATAACTTTCGTGTATATCAGTGAGCAAAGGGAGTCCGTATTTGCTTTTCACATCCGCAAGCATCTGCAACCCCTTTTCCAATCCGGGGCCTCTAAACGAATGTATCGATGTGCGGTTTGCTTTATCGAACGAAGCTTTAAAATAAAACTTCATTCCTGTATGTTGTTGAATTTCAACCAATTTTGCTGCTACAACGTCCAGCAATTCGGCTGATTCAATGACGCAAGGTCCTGCTATAAATATCGGTGTCATGTCTTTTTCTATTTACGAACGCGAAGTTAATGCAAACCGAGGACAATACAAAACGAAAGTCAAAAAACTTTTGTTTTAAAGGGATACACAGTTGTTTTTATCTACAAACCACACTCACAACGCCTGCCAACTGAGGAAATTAAAACACGCCAACTCATACACAAATAAAAACGGCTGATATCATGCAGAAAAAGATCATGGATTTTAAGAATATTCTGATGTTGTAAATAATTGATATTCAACAATAATAAACGCATAAAATGCCTCAATTCGTGTATTATTTTA
>UQQN01000020.1 GCA_900543155.1 uncultured Prevotella sp. | reverse complement strand
GAAAAGTGACAAGTGACAAAGTGACAATTTTCGTGTGAAAGAATGCAAAATCTTATAGCGGTTTGCTGTGTAAACTTTTAGGGTAATTGAATAAAGTACTCGGTGCGTGTTAGGCATATAATAAAATGCCTAACTTATGCAGTATATAAAAGAGTGATGCGCGAATATCCCCACCACTACCAAGTTTTTGCGTGTGGAAAAATGCAACGACCAAACGCTCTTGGCTGAAGATATTTTTCGCAGTGTAGTTAACACCCTTTCAAAGATGTTGCTACTAAAACGAAAAAAGGATTAAAAAAAAAGTGTCCAAAATCCCACGTCCCGGGACACTGGGAAAGTGCGCATTTTTACACTTATAACACCTTTTAACACGTAAAACAATAAAAGCGAAGATTGTTAAGTTAATAAAGATTATATTTTAGTCATAATGCTTTCGTTTCGTTCTTGTAGCCCATAGCGAAGCGTTAGGTCGTATTTGCTTCAGGCTTAAAAACGCGCTATGTTTTTTTGCACGTTTGAAAGTAAAACGTGGTTTGCAGAAAACTTATTTCTTACCGCTTACATCGGTGTTTACACTCGTTAACTCAGAATTAAGAAATTTTTCGAGTGACAAAGTGACACCTAAGTTATTGATTATCAATGATTTAATGTGTCACTTGTCACTTTTGCTTTTACCCTAAGTTTTATGTATTATATAAGTTTTTTATGCAGAAAAAAATTGGTGGATATGAAAATAAGTTGCAAATTTACGATGCATATTTTTACATTAATAACTTTCTCGTCTTTGGTCTGTGAAGATCGAAGGCGTTTTTCGTTTCCTCAGTTGGCGCGTTTTCGTTTCCTCAGTTGGCGCATCCTATGAAACGACATGAATGCCATAGAGGAGTTAGGAGGCTGATTTCCCCTACCCTGTTTAAAGTTCGACCCACTGCACGGCTTCGTCTTTTTTGAACCAGGTGATTTGCTTTTTGGCATAGACGCGTGAGTTTCGACGTATTTTCTCTAACGCCATATCGAGTGACCATTCGCCATCGAAATATTTGAAGAGTTCTTTATAGCCCACGGTGTTCAGTGCGTTGCAATGGCGATAGGGCAATACGCGACGTGCTTCGTCAATTAGCCCTTGCTCTACCATTACGTCGACTCGGCGATTGATGCGATCGAAGAGCTCAGGGCGCGGACGCTGTAAACCTATTTTTTCGATGCGAAAGGGACGTGTTACTTGCTTGCGCACGCGATAGGAGGTGAAGGTGCGCCCGGTCATATAACATATTTCGAGTGCATGGACCACACGTTTGGGATTGCGTTTGTCGCAAATGTCGTAATAGGCGGGGTCGAGCAAACGGAGTTCGGCTACAAGGGGTTCGAGCCCTTCTTGTTCGTAACGTGTTTTGAGCAACTGGCGGGTTTCGTTGTCGACTGTAGGTATGTCGTCTATGCCCTTGCACACGGCATCGATATATAGCATTGAACCTCCTGACATTACTAGGGTGTCGTGCTGACGGAATAGATCGGTGATGAGCGCCACGGCCTCTTGCTCGTATTGCGCTGCACTGTAATATTCCTCCAGTCCTAAGGTTCCCACAAAATAGTGCTTTACGCGTTGCTGTTCTTGGGGGGTGGGTGCTGCTGTGCCTATGGGGATGTCGCGATAAAGTTGGCGCGAGTCGGCATTGATTATGGGACAGCCGTATTGCTCTGCCATGCGTATGGCATATTCGGTTTTGCCGATGCCTGTGGGACCTATGATTACTTTGAGCGTTTTTTCCATATTTCGAGGGGTGAAAAAAATGTGCGGCAGTGTGTGGGGGTATTGCTAGCATGCCATGAGGCATACTCACAAACGCGAAGCACACACTTCCGCACATTTTAGGGGGTTATTGTCGTTATATTTTAAACGAAAGAACTGCCGTCGGTGATTTCGAAGCCCTCGGGGTCTATTTCGTCAGCGTTATATGCTACGTCGTCGCCATAGGAGGAATCGTAGCCGTAATCGTCGTCGGCTGCTGCAGCTTTTTTCTTGCCTCCCTTGATTAGTGTAAGGGGGTCGTCATTGCTCATCTCGATTTGCTGTGGGGCATCGCCCTTGGCACGCACGATTTCGGCTTCGGCAAGGTGTTCGCTGAAGATGACTTCTTTCACATCGAGGAAGAAGCTGCGATCGCTGAAGGGGTCGAACACGAACTCAAGATGTTGTTCTTCGTCTTCGATGAATTCTGAAAGACGTGTCTTTTCCATTATATAAACATCTTCGTCAGAACTGCTAAAGCCCATATCCTCGCGTGTGATTTGCTCGCCACGCTGCCACTCGTCGTTACAAAGATAAAACGAGGTGAGTTGGTCGTCGGGGTAATTGCACGATTTGAGGATTATTTTGTTGAGATCGAGAAATGTGGCATCGCTATCTATCTTCACTTCACGAACAAAGCCATCCACTTCTTCGCAGATAAATTTTATTCTGAATACCATATAAAAGTGCGTTGGTTTATTTGATGATACCGCGTTTTGACGATGTTACGAAATCGAGAATATACTCTATTTCAGGACTCATTGGCACCGTTTCGCGTATTTCCTTTAAGCATTCTTCGCGCAGCTTGCCGCGCTGATAAAGCAAACGGTAGGCATTGTGGATGTTTTCAATTAAATCTCTTGAGAATCCACGACGACGCAAGCCTACGAGATTTAAACCGCAGTATGCTACGGGCTCGCGTGCTGCCATGACGAAGGGGGGGATGTCTTGACCTGTGCGTGTGCCGCCACCTACCATTACGTAGCTGCCGATGTGGCAGAACTGGTGAACGAGCACACAGGCTGAAATTATAGCAAAATCATCGACGATTACCTCACCCGCAAGCTTGGTGGTGTTGCCAATAATGCAGCCACTACCCACAATTACATCGTGTGCAATGTGCATACCTTCCATAAGCAGATTGTTAGAACCTACTACTGTTTTGCCCTTGGCTGCTGTTCCACGGTTGATGGTTACATTTTCGCGGATGGTATTATTGTCGCCTATTTCGGTTGTGGTTTCCTCGCCTTGAAATTTCAAGTCTTGAGGGATGGCTCCGATTACAGCACCTGGGAATATGCGATTGTCATTACCCATGCGCGTACCCGACAATATAGTTACGCCATTCATAAGACGGTTGTTGCTGCCAAGCACCACGTCTTTGTCGATGTAGCAGAAGGGACCTATCTCGCAACCCTCACCTATCACGGCCTCGGGATGTATGTATGCTAAAGGACTTATCATGTTTTATATTTAATGTATAAAGGATATACCCCGTATAAGAAGATGGTCATAAAAACTGTTTTAAGTGCATTTCTAAAAAAAAGCTGACCACCTACTTATTTACTTGTTTTTTACAATCTGCGCTGTAAATGTGGCTTCCATCACAACTGTTTCGCCCACAAAAGCGAATCCGTGCATTGACGAAATGCCATGACGAATGGGGGAGATTAATTCTACACGGAAGAGCAAGGTATCGCCAGGAACTACCTTTTTGCGGAACTTGACGTCGTTTATGCGAAGGAAGTAGGTGCTCCAACGCTCAGGTTCTTCGATAGAATTGAGCACGAGCAAGCCACCTGCCTGTGCCATTGCTTCGATTTGAAGCACGCCTGGCATTACGGGTTCTTGGGGAAAGTGGCCTTGGAAAAATGCCTCGTTTGAGGTTACATTTTTCACGGCTACAATATAGTTGGAACCTGTTTCGACAACCTTATCGACCAACTGCATGGGGTAGCGATGGGGAAGAAGCTCGCGAATGCGATTTACATCCATCATGGGTTCTTCGTTCGGATCGTAATTGGGGGCTTGAATTTCGTGCTGACGAATTTCACGACGCATTTGACGAGCGAACTTATTATTGATGGTGTGACCCGGACGCGTAGCAATGATTCTGCCCTTGATGGGGCGACCTATAAGTGCCATGTCGCCAATGATGTCGAGCAACTTGTGACGTGCGGGTTCGTTGCGCCATACTAACGGACGATCTTGAATGTAACCTAACTTTGTGGCATCGCGACGGTCTACGTGTAAGTGGTCTGCCAAACGGTCGAGCGTATCTTGCGACACTTGTTTTTCGTAAATTACGATGGCATTGTCTAAGTCTCCGCCCTTAATTAAACCTGCCTTGAGCAAGGGTTCGATTTCACGCACAAAAACGAATGTACGTGCCGATGCAATTTCATCGACAAAGTCGTCCATACTATCGAGTGTAGCAAACTGGCTGTTGATGAACTGCGACTCAAAAGAAATCATTGTGGTAATAGAGAACTGCTCGTCGGGGAGGATGATGATTGACGAACCGCTTTCTTCATCACGGAACTCGATTTTCTTTTTAATTACATAGAAATCCTTGGGCGCGTTCTGCTCTACTAACCCCACACGACGGATATTTTCTACATAAAGTATAGAACTACCATCGAGGATGGGGAATTCAGGACCGTTGACCTGAATCATGCAGTTGTCGATGCCCATGGCATAAAGAGCAGCCATAGCATGTTCAATGGTGCTAACGCGGGCTTCGCCCTTTGCTACCACTGTGCCACGCGACGTGTCTATTACGTTCTCGGCAATAGCCTCGATAATAGGTTCGCCTTCAAGGTCGATTCGTTGTATTTTATAGCCGTGGTTTTCGGGGGCAGGATTGAAGGTTACAGTGAGACTGAGTCCTGTATGCAATCCCTTGCCAAACAATGAAAAGCTGCCGGCCAAAGTTTTTTGTTTCAACATAATGAAATGGATGGTATAAGGTGCAAAAAGTCAACTAACCGCCAGTGTGCCTAAACGTTTTGCCGAATATCGAAAAGACATAAGGATAAAAACACCTATATATAGTCACACCATTCGGTACGTTTACTTTTTCTTCAATTCTTCAATTTCTTTTTTTAATGCAGCAATTTCGTTACGCATCTCAGGCAAATACTTAAATACGGCGCTTGAACGCATAAAGTTTTTGGCATCGATAGCAGGCGAACCTTGCACGGTTACATTGCCCTTGCTAATGGCCTTGCCTCCAATGATACCTGCTTGTGCACCCGAAAGTACACGATCGCCAATTACGGCATGTCCAGCTATGCCCACTTGACCGCCAAACATACACCATTGACCTATCTTGGTTGAACCAGCTACGCCTACTTGCGCAGACATTACGGTGTTGGCACCTACTTCGCAGTTATGAGCTATTTGTACGAGGTTATCGAGTTTTACACCCTTGCGCACAAATGTTGAACCCATTGTAGAACGGTCTACACAAGTATTCGCACCAATTTCTACATCATCCTCTATGGTTACAATACCAATTTGAGGAATCTTTTCATATCCATCGGCTGCGGGGGCAAAACCAAAACCATCTGCACCAATCACTGTGCCTGAATGTAATGTAACACGATTACCTATTTTGCAATCGTGATAAACTGATACGTTAGGATAGAACAAGCAGTCATCGCCAACTACCGCACGTTCTTCGATAACCGTGCCTGAATAAATTTGACAACCTTTACCTACTACCACATTTTCGCCAATATAAGCGAAAGGACCTACGTAAGTGCCCTCGCCAACTTGGGCTGTTTCTGCCACACAAGCCAATGGATGGATGCCTGTGCGTTTTTGCATGGTAGATTGATAAAGAGTGAGCAGACGCGCAATGGCTTCGTAAGCATTCTCTACACGGATAAGCGTTGCTTTTACCTCACGTTCGGGTTGAAAATCATTGTTTACCAACACGATGCTTGATTGCGTATCATACAGATAGTGTGCGTAATGCGGGTTGGCAAGAAAAGATATGGCACCTTTCACGCCTTCTTCTATTTTAGCAAAGGTTTTTACCGATGCATTTTCATCGCCTTCGACCTTACCGCCTAAATACTCCGCTATTTGCTTTGCTGAAAATTCCATGAATGTCTTTATATTCTTATGTTCTCAGACCATGTGACAATGCACGTGCTACACATCGTTTTAGTCAACCCAAAACGTTATTTCGCTTTGTTTCATCGTCGCGAGTCTGCCTATTTTTTGCAAATATCGTAAAAATATTCCATATATTCATACGTATGTATATTTTTTTCTTTTCCAAGATGCAGATAACAAGTCTATCATGAGCTTCTAAAATGTCATTCGGAGTCTTTTTTTAAGTGCAATATGCATTTATGTGTGCCATTTATCACTTTTATTGAAAGCATTCCAAGTTAAATGCGTACATTTGCACATATTTTTGAAATGAAACACTATGGGGGGGTCTAAAAATTCTGATTTTTAAATTTCTAGAATTCTGATAGCTGATTCTAAAACAAAATAACAACATATCAAAAAGTAATACATGAAACGCTTTTTACTACTTGTAGCAAGTTTGTTCGTGGGCTATATGGGCTTTAATGGCTCAGAAGCTACGGCTCAAAATGCTCAACAACTCACACTTGAGGACATTACAGGCGGAAAGTATAATCCGCAGTATGTGTATGGCGTCAATCCTATGAAGGATGGCGAAAGCTACACACAACTTTCAAACGACAGTAAACGCATTATTCGCCGCTCATTTAAAACGGGTAAGGAATTGGGCATTGTGTTTGACGCTGAAACTGCACGTGGACCTAAAAAACTGGAGGCTATTGACGGCTACATTATGTCGCCCGATGAACGCAGAATTTTGCTTCGCACACAAACTCACCCTATCTATCGCCGCTCTTACACTGCGGTTTACTACATTTATGATGTAGAGAACAAAAAGTTTGAAGCGCTCTCGGATGGTGGTCCACAACAAATGCCTACTTTCTCGCCTGATGGTAACAACATTGCCTTTGTACGCGACAATAACCTCTACTTGGTAAAGTTGCTCTTTGGTAACGCTGAAAGCAAAATTACGAAAGACGGTAAGTTTAACGAGGTGATTAATGGTTTGCCCGACTGGGTTTATGAAGAGGAGTTTAGCACGAATCGCTCATTCGACTTTTCATCAGATAGCCAAATGTTGGCTTGGATTCGTTATGACGAAAGCAAGGTGCCCATTTACAGCATTCAAGAGTTTAAAGGCTCCTACCCTACTCGCGAAGAGAACGATGAATATCCTGGTGCCTACAACTATAAATATCCTGTGGCAGGTGCTAAGAACAGCGATGTGAGCGTAATGACTTTCGATATCAAGAATCGCGTAACTCGTACGCTTAAACTTCCTCTTGATTCGGATGGATATATTCCACGCATTCATTTCACTGCTGACCCTGCTAAATTGGCTGTTGTGACTCTTAACCGCCACCAAGACCGAATGGATATTTACATGGCGAATCCACGTAGCACAGAGTGTAAACTCGTGGTAAGAGAAGAAAACACAAAGTATGTGCCTGAAACTGCATATGGTAGCCTTAAATTCTATGGTGACCACTTTGCTTACGTTTCTGACCGTTCGGGGTATAAACACATTTATTGGTATAACCTTAATGGTAAGATGGAACGCCAAATCACAAAGGGTAACTACGATGTTGCAAGCTTTTATGGCTATGATGCACAGAGTGGTCGTTTCTTCTACTCTTCACACCAAGAGAGTCCTTTGCGCACTGCTATCTACTCAGCCGATAAAAATGGAAAAGAACGCAAGATTTCAACAGAAACAGGTTCGAACGATGCAATTTTTAGCACTACGATGAAATACTTCCTTAACGTGTATTCATCGGCTACTTGTCCGCCTGTTACTACATTGCGTGACGCCACAAATGGTAAAGTACTCTGTACGATGATTGACAATAAGAAACTGAAGGATGATGTTACTCCATTGCTCGGTTCTAAGGAATTCTTTACCTTTAAGACTTCTGAAGGAGTTGAATTGAATGGTTACATGATTAAGCCTAAAAACTTTGATAGCTCAAAGAAATATCCCGTTATTATGTACCAATACTCAGGTCCTGGTTCGCAAGAAGTGAAGGACTCTTGGAATATGGGTTTCTACCCCGGTGCACAATGGGAGAGTTACATGGCTCAACAAGGTTTTGTTTTTGTATGTGTAGATGGTCGTGGTACTGGTGCTCGCGGTGCTGAATTTGAAAAATGCACATACTTAAACTTAGGCGATAAGGAATCGAAAGACCAAGTAGAAGCTGCTCTTTACTTAGGTTCACTGCCTTACGTAGACAAAAACCGTATTGCCATTTGGGGTTGGAGCTTTGGTGGTTTCAACACTTTGATGTCTATGAGTGAAGGTCGTCCTGTATTCCGCGCAGGTGTGGCTGTAGCTGCTCCTACGAATTGGAAATACTACGATACGGTTTACACTGAACGTTATATGCGTACACCTAAAGAGAATGCAAATGGTTATGCTGTTAATCCTATTCAGCGTGCTAATAACCTAAGCGGTGATCTTTTATTGATTCACGGTACTGCCGACGATAACGTACACTTCCGTAACTTTACTGAAGTAAGTGAAGCTTATGTTCAAGCTAATAAGATGTTCCGTCAACAACTTTACACAAACCGTAACCATAGCATCTATGGTGGCAACACACGTTTACACTTATTCAAGACTATCAGCAATTATTTTGTTGAAAAGTTGAAATAATAAGCTCCCTACTAAACTAAAATTTTAGCGAGGATAAGCTTGCAGCTATACGCAAGTTTATCCTCGCTTTTTTTCTGTATCTGCACGATTTAATCGGATTTTGACGTCGATAAGGGGCATGATAAATGGGTTAGCCCTAACGGTGGGGTGTTCAAAATCCTTAATTATTTTCTGCATGGTTTTGAAAAAAAAATATATCGTAAATAATTGATATTCAACAATAATACACGAATTGAGGAGTTTTCTGCGTTTATTATTGTTGAATATCAATTATTTACAACATCAGAATATCCTCAAAACCATGCAGATAAACATTACAGATTTTGAACACCCTACCTAACGGGGTGAGGCTGGCGCGTGAAAATTCTTGATAAATCTATCAAATATCGTGCAGAAAAAATTCTGGATTTTGAACATTCCACCTAAAAAAACAAAAGCGTAACATTTTTATGGTGTTACGCTTTTGTTATAAATATATTTAGTAAGTATCCTTATTAGTACTTAGGACTTACAATGTACCAATTGTTGGGGTCAAGCAAGAGAGTGTAAAGACTACCATCATACAATGTAGGATCTTCATAGGGCTTAAGATTCTCGTTACGACGAGCAATCTTCCATGCAAGCCAAGTAGTACCATAAGTAGGCGTAAAGCCCGGAACACCACTTGCATCATTGTTCATGTGACGAGCAAAACGAATGAGGTCGAACATACGAGAGCCTTCGTAAGCTGTTTCGAGTGCACATTCATCAGCGATGAGTGTTTCTACAGCCTGAACTTCAAGCGGATTAACCTCTGCTGGTGCAGGTTCTTTCTGTTCGCCATCTTCCTCCACATCACCAGTACCTGTGTTAGTATCATCACCAACAGTAACATCATAGCGACGCAAGTTGCGAATATGACGCTTAACACTTGCAGTGAGTGAGTTCGTACGCTTAGCTTCTTCCTCAATACGCTTAGCAACAACATTCTTGTAGCTAAAGATCGTGTCGAGTACAGAACTTGCACCACAACCTTGTTCGTGAATACCACGGTTAGACAACCATTCGTTGTTATCCTTGTTCTCGAAATCGGGCAAGAAGAGAGAATGTTCAGGCTCAGCTTGTGCACGACGCATTTCATCGTTACCCAAATAGAACACACCACGTGAAGTGTTTTCTACAGAAGTGCTATCAAGATAAGTAACCGTATGATATTTAGTTGAATCTGCATTGATATACTTGATAGAGTCAGTCAAAGTAGGCAAAGTCTGGTGGTCAAGACCATCACGAAGCACAGCAAAAGCCAAACGAGGGAAACCTGCACGGTTAATAGCCTCGGCATAACGCAACCAAACTTGACGTACGCGGTAGATTGAACGGAAATGCTTGAACGAAGCGCCATGAGCCAAACCACTACCATCAACTGATGAAGGAACAGCACTCTTCATGATGTAACGGTTTTCGTTTTCATCACGACCACCTTCCTTAGTTTCTACGATAGGAGCAGTACCATACATACGCGCGTCACCTACACCTGTGAAATAAGTAATGTTGCTAGCAATACCACTTGCATACTCAGTGTTAGAATAAGACTGAGCCTTGCAGAGGTTTACGTAAGCGTTCGAAGGACCTACCTGACGTGAACGATAGTTCACAGAGATAGTAACCTGACCCGAAGTTGATACGCTACCACCATTTACGTCAGACGAAGTGCTGTTACGTGAAGAGGGGTCGAAACCGAAAATCTGCACATTGCGTGAAAGCACACGTCCGAAAGTATTGTTCGCAGCCGAAGGAATAATCGTAATGTTCTCGTTACCCAAAGAACTTGCATTCAAACCACTACCAATCCAAGAATCAACACTCGGAGTGTATTGGTAAGTACCATTAGGCAACTGATAACGCGAGTAAGTTGCAAAGCCACCAGTTACATTATAAGTAGAGTTGTTGTAACGACGGAGGAACTTATAGTAACTCTTAGCAGCTTCGATATAATCTTGACGATTGGCACTGTGGAGCAAATAAAGATCACCTAAGATAAGGTCTGAATAGAAACGGAGATACTTTGTGTTAACCTTGAAATTGCTATTACCTGTTTGGTATTCACCATAATCAGGATAACCATAGCCATTTGCATATTCAATGCCATTGGCAGTTTTAAGGTCAGCCTTCAAAAGGTCGAGCAAGTTATCAGCAGTAGCCCACTTTTCAGGATTCTTTTCCCAACCCGTATCAGCATTGTCAACAGGCTTCGTAATAAAGGGAACTGTACCATAAGTCTGTACCAACTGAAGGTAAGCCCATGCACGGATGTTGAGCACCTGTGCATACTCACGCTTCATATACTTAATGTTATTCTTCTGTGCTGTAGTGTCAACCTTAGCCAAGTAGAAGTTACATTGGTTAATAACCTTGTAGTATGCAGCACGATTAAGCAGCTGGTCCTCGCCATCAATACGCTTATTCTCGTATTTAACGATGTTTGAGATTGAGTCGCTTGTATACTTAGTAGTAGTTACCAAGTCGCTTCGGAGGTCACCGAGCAATTCGTTTTGTTCAACCATATCCTGCACATTGCGCAAGATACCATTGTAGAAATACACAGTATCACGACCGCTGAAGTTCTCTGTATAACGAGTCAGATCGGGGGTCAACATATCTTCACACGAAGTAGTGGCGATGCCCACACCCATGAGGAAGAAGAGAAGACTGAAAATCGATTTGTGTTTCATTGTTGTATTTTTATGAGAGTTGAAAGTTGAGAGTTGAGAAGTCAGAATGGATTCACACTTCCGAACTCCCCACTCTCGACTCTTTATATACGATTAGAGGTTGATGGTTACACCTAAAGTGAAGTTGCGGCTCTGAGGCAGATAACCAGCATCAATACCCTGGTAGAGTACACCATTTCCAGCAGAGAACTCAGGATCATTACCTGTGTACTTAGAAATAGTGAAGACATTATTGCATTCGCCCCATACAGAGAGACCGAGCAACCAACTAAGGTTTACAGGAATCTTGTAAGTCAAACGGATGTTCTTAAGCTTGAGGTATGAGCCGTCTTCAATCCAACGATCAGAGAAACGCTCGTTGTTTACCCACTGGTCGCTGGTAGTATACATTGCACGCGGCATGTCAGTCTTCTGACCTTCATAGCGCCAACGATTCACAGCAGCAGTTGTTTGGTTCCAGTTAGTATTGAGCGATTCAAGTTGTGAACGCTGATAGTTGTATACATCGTTACCCAAAGAGTACTTGAAGTTTACATCCAACTTCAAGCTCTTCCAGCTGAGTGATGTAAAGATGTTACCATAGATATCGGGGTTGGGGTCGCCAATAACAACCATATCAGCCTCGTTAATCCAACCATCACCATTTTGGTCTACGAAGTGAACGTCACCTGCGCGGAAGTCGCGTGAAGGCTGTTCAGAAAGACCTGTCGGATAGCGGAGGTAACCATACTTACCAGCAGAAGCTGCTTCAGCATCTGTTGCAAATACACCAGCAGTCTTGTAACCATAGAACAAACCAGCAGCCTTACCTACAGCAGTCAACACATTGTTGCTACCATAGATTGAAGAGGTATAACCATGTATCTGAGTTTCAGCACCACGTGAACCATCCTCGTTAAGTGCATAGGTGCGGATAATGTTGAGGTTTGATGTAGGCAACGAAGTGATTTCGTTCTTGTAGTGACCGATTGAGAAACCTACTTGCCAACGCCAATCCTTGTGCTGAACTAACATGGCATTGATGTTGAAGTCAACACCCTTGTTGCTAAGCGCACCATCGTTCGACCACATGGTAGACAAACCTGTAACGTCACTTACCGACTTGCGAGTGAGCAAGTTGTCAGTCTTACTATTGAAGTATTCAAGAGCTAAGTTCACACGGTTGTTAAGCAAGCTTGCCTGAAGACCGATATTGAAACGCTTAGTAGTTTCCCACTGCAATTTGGGGTTCTTGATATTCGCAAGTACAAGACCAGTAGCCTTATCCAAGAACTGGAAGTTAGAGAAGTAAGTACGTGTAGCGTAGTAGTCGATGTTATCGTTACCACTCATTTCGTAACCACCTGTCAACTTCAAGTAATCGATACCCTTCACGTTGAACCACTTTTCAGAAGAGATCAACCATGCAGCCTGCAAAGAGGGGAAGAGACCCCAAGTTACACCGCAAAGTTTCAAACCAGAGTCAGCATTCTTACCGAAACGTGAAGAAGCTTCCATAGACATGGTACCATTGAGGAAGTACTTGTTCTTGTAGTTATAACCTGCAACAAGGTAGTATGCCAAGTTGTTCCAGTTATCGTTTGCACCGCCGTAGTTCTTATACTGCAAGGCGTAAGACATGTTAGGCATCTTATCCTGGTCATTGTTATAACCAGTTACGCTACTATAGCTATATGAGTAAGAGTTTAAGCGGAAGCCACCTGTAAGAGCCACATCGTGTGCACCGAATGCGCGACGCCAATCAACTGAGAAGTCGTTGAAAAGAGTTGTTTCCTTAGCAAACTGTGTACTTACGATACTTGTAACATCACCCAATCCTTCAACCGTCTTAGCGGGAGTACCATACTTAGGCAAGTAGTACTTTTCGTTGTTACGGTTAAGAATATAGCTAAAGCGATCCTTAATCGTGAGGTACTTGTTAACCTTGTAGTTTGGCGAAATGTTGATATTGAACTGGGTCTGTTCCTGGAAGTTCTTGTTATCGCCTTCACCATTCTGCAATACCCAATAGGGGTTGATAAGACCAGTAAAGCCAAACTGTTCACCAAATACGAACGGGTTGTTATCGTCGGTGTAAACCTTACCTGAGTACACGTTGTTAGAGTGTACAAGGCTCAAGCCGGAACCATCAGAGTGAACAAAGTAAGCATACGGACTAATGAAAGGAGTCTGAATAAGACCCAAGACATTAGGCGAGCTTATATTGCGCGTATTGTAGTTTTCAGCCCAACCATTGTCGCGAAGATTGTAAGCGTTACGGGCATACGAGAAGTCCATACCAGTTACAAAGTTCTTGAACATATTCACATCAGTATTAAAACGGATGTTCAAACGGTTAAAGTCGTTCTTTCTTGCAGTAGCATCGCTCTGCGCATAACCCAAAGAGAGGTGATACATAGCCACATCATCACCACCGTCTACACTCACCTTATAGTTTTGTGTAAATGTATCGTGATAGAGGTCCTTCTGCCAATCAGTTTCGTTGTGATAAAGATCATAGAAGAAGTACGACTTATCCTCATTAAGGAAAGGAATTGTCTTAGAACTTGCTATTTGATCGATGTTAGGCTGTGTACCGATAAGTTCAGTAACATAGTTACGATACTGACCAGCATTCATCATCTTGGTTTGTTCGGGACTCGTTTCATATCCAGCATAAGCGCGGAAATTGATACGAGTCGCCATGCTCTTACCACGACGAGTATTGATAAGCAAAACACCATTCGCACCCTTAGCACCATAACGTGCGGTACCATTCTTAATCACCTCAACAGTTTCGATATCATCTGGATCGATAATGTTTAAGAGGTTGTTAACAAAACCTTGGTGAATAGTCGTACGGTCGTATTGCATATCAATCATTACGCCGTCAACAATAACCAAAGGTTGTGCGTTACTATTGAGTGAGTTAAGACCATTGATGAACATGGCAGCACCCTGTGCGGGCATACCACCACGATTGATGATACGGAGTGAACCAGCAAGTCCCTTTTCCATTTCGTTTTCAATGGTAAGAGAGTTCGGTTCATCAACAAACATCGTCTTATTGTTGTTCATCGAAGTACCATCCGTATAAAAGTTGGTGTTCATGCCGCTTGTAAGATAAACAGCAGGCACATTTACACCCTTAATTGCAACTTGTGCGGGGTTATACTCCTGTACATCAATGTAAAGAGCTTCAACGAATTCAGGCACACGGAGCGTATACTTACCATCATCATCAGTAAGCGCAGTGTAATAGCGATTGTTCAATGACTGAACTTTCACACCTGCAAGAGGCTTTTTCGTTGCACCATCAAACACATAGCCCGACACTTCCTTCATTTTATACTGAGGTGCCGTTTGCTGGGTAGTCCTTGCGATAGGAGCTTTTCCCGGTTTTTGAGCAGAAAGCACACATGCACCAGAGAGCATGAAAATGCATACGCCAGCTTTCAGCGTACCCTGCATCAAGTGTATTTTCTTATTGTTGTTCATTATATTATGCAATATTAAAGTTGGAATAAGGCTCAGGCAGTGCTTGCCGAAGCAAACTTTCTGCCTGAAACTTGATGCTTATTAGTTTCCGCTTTCAGTTTCGTGTACTGGGTCAATGAAGATTTTAACCACACTCAACTGCGGAGCACGCTTTCTACGGTCGGGCTGATAAGTACGGTTGAGAGGAATCTCAATCTTAAGCACGGGGAAACAATCTGAAACGCCAGTAGGAAGGCGGTAGTAGCACTTAGGAATTTCAAGACTTTCGAAAAGTGTTACAATCTCCATTTTGTTTTCGTTAACTGTGATTGGACCAGTAGTCTTACCGATTTGGTTACCCTCATCGTCATACACAGAAGCACAGAACTTCGTGTTTTGAGCAACCTCAACTTGTACGGTGTTACCCAAAGAGTCCTTCTGTTCCTTGAACCACTGGTGATACTTATCAACACGGTTAGGAAGAAGCTGAATACGAATGCGATACTTACCGCTAAATACGTCACGAAGTGGGAAGAATACTTCGAGTGAACTGTTTACACTCTCCGTACCGAAGTAACGATAACCCTTATCTTCGAGCATCGAGATGTCAACACTTTCTTCGTGATTACCCTCTTCACCTTCTGTGAGGTAAGTATATTCACCCTTACCAGAAGAACCACCGATGATTGCATCACCCACATTGTAGCTTGAAGTCATATTGAGTGTGCTACTCTGCATGATGGTGTAAGAAGGATCGATTGTGTAAGCGTCAACGGGGAAGATTACACCATTCGAAGCCTTCACATATTGACCATTACCAAAGAGCGGATTCAACTGACCCTTTTTCGGGTTATAGTAAATGCGGTGATTGGTAGTCGTAAGTGAATCTGCATACATCGCATGTTGTGCAATCGCATCCACTTGATCACGATTATATTTCTGCGCCCAAATAGAGGGAGTGAAATACATGCTTGTAATCAACTCTTTCTCGACATTATACTTCTGCAAAGAGTCAGCCTTAGGCAAATCGTAACGTGTTTGGAATGCCTGAGAAGGCGTATTACCACCCTTGTAGTTGTATCTGTACAATTTCGCATAGTTGAAGAGTTTCTTAACCTTTGCAACAGCCTGTCCCCACGCTGTATGTGTTGGGATAACAGCTACATACATACTATCCTCGTTCTTAATCTGCGCACCACAATCGTCAATCAACTCATTGTTGTAAGTATAAACCGAGTCGATGTAAACCATGTTACCCTCAGAGTTCATACCACCAGGCGTACTTAGCCCTTCGTTGAATATCTTCTTATTGATAGAAGGATTATTGAGGATGTTATATACATCGCTATGCTTGAGCGAATCGCTATGCTCGGACTTAGCAGCACCCATGTACTCATACACATTATAAGCAAAAGGTGAAACGCCATCCAAACAGTGAAGCATACCATTTGAAGAGGCTATGTTTGTCAAGTCAGCATTCAACTTAACCCCATTGAACAAACCTTCAGTAGCATTAAAGGTTGCCAACTTACCATTGTAAAGACGGAGATTTTGCTCACCTCTTACAGACTCAAAGTTGAAACGAGCCAAGTGGTTCTGCGCAAACTGCACACCGAGGTTGTATTCCAAGGTATCGGCATCAGCTGTCTCACCATTTGCTCTCAAAGTCTTAATCTCTTCAATCTGCGAAAGATAGTAGTTTTTATCGAAAGAGCCATTGACAGGTGCAAAGAAGGTGAAAGACTGAGGTTGATTCAACAATTCAGCATAAGTCATTGAGCGCTTCTTATCCTCAATCTTCGTGTAAACTTTCACTTGCTTAAGGATCTTAGCTACATCCTCAAGCTCAGGATTAGCCTCAATATTCTGCCAAATCGTGTTACCAGCACCTTGAGTCTTAATATCGAAATGGTCGTCTGAGCAAGAAGGGATGCCTAAGAGTACTGCAGCACCCAAGATTCCACCCATGACCTTTTGAACTGATTTAAGTTTCATGATAGGTATTTATCTTATTTTGTTACTATTACCAGATATCTTCAGGCTCAGTGCCATTATATACGCTGGAAGGTACAAATTCAATGTAGTCAAGGAACAAACGTGAAGTAGCGTAGTCAGGAATAGCCAACTTAAAGCGTAAGTAGTAATCCTGATTAGCATAGAAAGTCTGTGCAGTAAGAATACGTCTCAATGCAGCCGCATCCACGGTACCTGCACCCTTGATGTTACGCACAGGTTCACCACCCTTACTGTTACCATTTTGGTGGAAATACTGCGGTCCCTTCATATAACCTTGGTTACGGAGGTTACGGTCGTTTTCAAGACAAATCGTTCTGTCGTAGTTAACGTCCTTATCAGCCACCCAAGGATTACCAGGAATCACATCAGGCACCTCACGTTGGTCAATCGGAAGACCGATAGGAAGCAAGTTATCGGGCGAAGTACCCAAATAAATCTGCACCATACCACGCTCTGCATTGTTAGAAACTCCCAAACGGAGTTCGTAAGTACCATCTTTAGGCACACGCGGCAGTTTAACCACAAAGTCATACTGTCCGCTCACAGCGAACTCATCGCCTTGATAGTCCTTCCAACCCCAACTAGCGCCATCAAAACCTTCCAACATGTAATAGAACTTCGTATCTACGCTTTCGTTCATAAGGTTCTTAAAATAACCCTGCGGGAAATAAGCAGCCTTATTACCACGAATGTCGTTTGAAAGGATTTCAGGGAACATCGTAGTAAAGTCAATACGAATGCGCTCTGAACTCAACGCAATCTTTGTGTCATTGCTATTCACAAGCACATGGTTGATGGGGAAGTAGTAACCATTGGCACCATCGTTATTATAAGTAGTGTCATTGCCCAAAGCATCCACACCATTGTTCTTCTTACTAACGAGGATATTCAAACCAGGTTTGTTATCGTGTTGTGCCACAACACCAATTTCCTTATAGTCACCTTGGTTTGTACCCACCCATTCCGTGTTATACTCAGAAATACGATTCAAGTAAAAATCCTTTTCACCTTCGGCAAGCTGTGTAACCTTCAACAAGGCACCCGACATGGTAGTGTAATAATCCCATACGTTAACAGTATATTTGTCCGAGGACTTCACAGCATAGCTATCGCCACAAATGTAGTTATACTCATTCCAATGGTGAACAGCCGAACGGTCTTCCATCACAATCTTACCATTCATAAAGTGGTAAGCAAGGAATTGGTTGAGCGCATTCTTAGCATTCTTTAAATCGCCTTGAGCCTCTGTACCATAGATAGCCTCACATTTCGCTTTGAGTTCAGACAAGATTTTTGTCCAACTTTCCTTCGTAATGTTACCATCAGCATCCAATTCTGGGGCAGAAATTCCCCAATCTTGATTCAGTACAGCATCGGTTTCAATGAAACCTGTGTAACCCACGTTACGCTTGCTTTGGTAAGCAAACTTAACGGGCACTATATCCGTAAGGCGACGTGTTTCACCTGCATACGCAATGTGTTCCTTTTCATAAGCCTCCTCTTCCGTAGTCTTCAGAGAAAGTTTGGCGGCATAACCCGTTTCTTGAACCAAACGACTCATGATACGCATATTCTCAGCTTGGCTAAGCAATTCTGCGATGGTGTTATCCGAAGGAACAATCACATGGTCGATAATGTGCAACATACCATTTGATGCCTCCAAGTTCGGTTCAACAACCTTAGAATCATCGTTCAAGATATAGTCGCCATCCGTGTTTTGCTTACACGAGATACGACGATCTCTCAAGTTGGTAATCGCAAACATACCATTGCTCGGGAAGTCCGCCAACTCGTATGCATTGTTGCTACCATTATCAATCACACAGTTCAAGGCAATAGCCTTTTTCTGATCGTATGATAAAGAATCAATATTAGTAGTTACACCATTTGTTACCTTCAGCACATAATCTGCAATAGCCTTGTTGTTAGGCGCAAACACCGTGTAATTACCACGTGCAGCCAAGGCACTACCAATCACAGAAGCATTGTCAGAAAGGCCTAATTTAACCTCACCAAAAATCTGCTTGATGCTTGAAAGGGAATCTATTGCGCCAAGGTAATCCTCAACTGTCTTCTTCTGTGCAATCGCATAGTTGTCCTCGCTGATGTTCTCTTTACAAGCCGAAACTGTAAAGAGCGCACCAGTCATGAGCAACATGCTCACACTCATTGATCCTAATCCTATTTTAGAAAAGAATGTTTTCATAAACCTACCTTATTTTTTGGTGTAACGATCCCAAATGGGATTCTGCACGAGTTGACCACCATCAGCCTGTCCCTTACCATTCACCTTCATTTCTTCACTGTAAATGGGGTTGTAGAGACTGTAGAGTTTAGTCAAACGACCCGTAACCTGCGACTTAAAGCTACCAAATCCCAATGCAGGACCTGTACTCTTTTTACTATCCACGTAAGAATACTCAGCCTGACGAACGAGGTCGAACCAACGCTTGCCTTCAGCAACAAACTCACGCTGACGTTCTTTGTAAACAGTTTGGAGCAAGTCGCTAGCAGTGCGGTTAACCTTACCTTTATTATCTGCAGTAACGTAAGCTTCACTATCAATACGTTGACAAACATAGGTAGCTTCCTTATTTTGCGCATTAGCCTCGGCAGTTGTAGCAACCAAAGCAGGATTATTACGTTTAAAGAGCTCAGCCACCAACTTGTAGCCCTCACGTGCTTCTTCAAGCGTAAATTTATCAGTCATCATACCGATACGAGCAATCGCTTCAGCTTCAATCAACATCATATCCGACAAACGATATACAGGCCAGTGTGCATCGTTCGAAGATGAAGTACGACCTGAAATGCCGTTATAAGCATCGGTCTCTGTCAAGTCCAATGTATTCTTTACACCAAAGTCGCGCAACACAAACTTACAAACAGGCTTGCTTGTAGTAGAGGCCTGGTAATAACAAGTTTCGAGCAAACGCAAGTCGGTCTTACCAAAACCTGTCGAAGGGTCAACAGACTGTGCAGACGCAATCAAAGTATTTGAAAGCGCCATTGCAGCAGGCGTAAATGAGTTATTGCTATAAGTTGACAAATAACCATTTACGGTTGAATTCGTAACAGTGGTACCGTCATATTGCAACTCAAAAATACCTTCCAAAGAATTTTGTGAACCAAAGTTGTTGGAATAAGGCACGTCGGTGATCGTAGTAGAACGACGATCGTTCAAATAGAGGGGGAAAGACTGTGTACGTTCTTCTGCAGTATAAGCATTCGGATTCTTAGCCACCTCTTCATCATACTTCGTCTTAAGGTCTGTGATAACAGAAGCCGCATAGCTCTTAGCCTTCTTGAAGCATTCCAAAGCCTCTGCGTTGCAATACGCATTGTCTACAATGGTAGTGTCACCTATAGTGTAAGTACCATCTGCATTCAACACATCCGAAAGGTTAACTTGGTTCGAAGCATTTTCTTTCTTCATATAATCTTTGAGCATGCAACCACGCCAAAGATACATATCAGCCAACAAAGCCTTCAAGCCCTTCTTCGTAAAACGTCCACGGTTATCCGAATCAGAGCCATAGTTATCAGCTGCATATTTCAAATTATCCTCGACCTGTTTGATACATTCACCAATAATAGCCACACCCGAAACGGCAGCGGGATGACTTGCTCTGGCTTCAGCATCTGTACGAATAGATTTCGTAATATAAGGCACATCACGATAAGCTCTTACCAAATAGAAATAGTAGAGCGAACGCAAGGCAGTCATTTCTGCGCAATAAGCGCGATATTCTGACAAAGTAAAGCTGGGGTCAACTTCTTTGCCAGGTACAGTCATTTCAGCCCCCTTCTCAATGACAAGGTTGCAGAGATTGATACCCGTATAAAAACCGCTCCAATCGAACATACCTTCGTTAGGCTGCAGCACAGCATTCTGCAAGTTGTCGATAGCAGTGTTTGAGACGTTATTCAACGAAAGATTATCCGCACGAAGCTCGCCCCATTGCAAGATTCTTTCAGTCTGACCGCTCGCAGCCAACTGATCGTATGCACCAGCACGCACACCGTCAACGTCAGACTTGTCTTGCCAGAAATTTTCCTCAGGAAGTTGGTCAGTAGGAAGGAGCGTCAAGAAGTCATCGCACGAAGTCAACGAGCCACTCAACAACATCAAGCTACCAGCCAAGAGGAGTTTTGTATATAATTTTTTACTTTTCATAATGATGCAGTAATAAAGAAGTGAAGAGCGGAAAATGTATGCGCTGCATGTCAACAACAAGCAGTTGACATACATTTTCCTGCTCAATACTTTTATTAGAATCCAAAGTTCAAGCTGAATGTGAATGAACGAGAACGCGGAGTCTGAGAACTATCGATTGCAGGACTATAACCACCAGCTGAGTGTTCGGGGTCTACACCCGAATACTTAGACCAGAAAATCAGATTGTTACCTGAAGCTGCAATACGAAGTGAGCTAAGACCTACCTTCTTCAACTTGTCAGGAGAAACGCTGTAAGACAACTGGAAATACTGGAAGCGGAGGAAGTCACCCGGTTCTACATAACGGTCACTCACAAGCGAGTTGTAAGTAGCCTTTACATTCGAGTTCATTGCATGAGGCATAGTAGTTTCCTGACCATTCTTGCGCCAACGGTGATTCACCGAAGCACATTGGTTCTTATTGCTTGTCATGCTTTCAGCATTCAAACGAGCCAAGTTGATAATCTTGTTACCCACACGGAAGTTGAAAGAAGTTTTCAATTCCCAACGCGCATACTTAAAGTTGATGCCGAAACCACCATTAAGTTTGGGGTTCGAAGTACCTAAATACACAACGTCGAGTTCATCGATGTTACCATCGTGGTTGATATCTTCGTAGATTGCGTCACCACCATCAAACTGATAGTTCTTACCACCATAGTTGAAGTACATAGGAAGCGGGTTACCATTTTTGTCGTAAACCACGTTACCATTTGCATCAAACACAACAGGAGTAGACTGAGCCAACCAAGGACGTGCTTGACTCTTATTGCTCTTCCACTTATCTGCCTGCAAGTTACCTGCAGCAGTATTGGGGTTACCATACTGGTCGTACCATTGGTTCTTAGGATTCTCTTCACCATTAATATCTTGGAAGTAACCATTGTGGTCATAGTCGTAAGCATATACACCCTTGAACTTGAAACCATAGATACCACCCAAGGCATTACCTACCTGCACACGCTTCAAAATTTCAGCGTTGTTGTAGCTAATATCAGTGTTATAAGAAGCCAAAACCGAAGCATCCATACGGGTGATAGTATTCAAGTTTTGTGCAATGTTAGCACGGAAGTTCATGCTGAACTTACCAATCTTAAATACGTCGCGAGTTGAGGCATAGAGTTCCCAACCCTTATTCTCCATGTCACCTACGTTAGCCCAAGCCAAAGTAGAATAACCTGTAGTAGAAGGGATACGCACACCTGAGTTCAACAAGTCGCTGGTCTTACGGTTATACACGTTCAAGTTGAACTTAAGAAGGTCTTCGAGGAAATTCAAGTCAAAGCCCAAGTTCCAAGACTTAGTCTTTTCCCAACGAATCTCGGTCAACTTCAAGTTCTGCGGACGCATAACCTGTGTACCATTATAAGCATGACCATTACGGTTGTACTTATTATACATCAAACCTTCGCTACCAGGAGAGTTACCATTGATACCCCAACCCGGAGAGAATGCCAACATGCTGACAACACTTCTCAAAGGCTTGAAGAATTTTTCGTCTGAAATGTTCCAACGACCTGAAATACCGGGGAAGATACCCCACTTCTTACCAGAACCGAATCGTGTGCTACCATCCGCACGAACAGTTACGTCGAAGATGTACTTTGAACCATAAGCATAGTGCAACGAAGCCAAACCTGCAGCCACGTGACCCTTACCAGTACCTGAAGAAGAACCAGTAAGATAACCATTTACGGTCGGGTCAGTGATACCACCTGTTACACCTGAAGTAGAGTGGCTCTGACTTGTGCTTGTATTCGTAGTTACCTCAAAGCGACCCATTACCTGCAATTGGTGATCGGTGTTCGCAAAGTGAGGATGGAGCACCAACTGATGACGTGTAGTGAAAGCCAAAGACTTGCTTTCGCCATTGCTGGTGTTGTTGATACCATCCGCCCAAGTGTTTGAAGTGAGCGAACCAGGATAGTAGCTCTGTGAAGAGTAAGTGTAAGCATTCATGTAAACCTCGCCACGATAATCGAGCTGCGTTTCTTCGTCAGTCTTACCCAAGAGCTTGTATTCCAACTGGAACTGAGGTTGGATTGTATAGGTAGACTCATGCTGCCAAGCCTGGTGAGCAATAGCAACAGGGTTACCATTCTGAATCATGTCGTTCAAATAGTATGAAGTACGATCTTCAGTTTCACCAACAGCACCTGCAGAAGACTTACGCGGGGGCATGATGAAGAATTCATTTGAACGATAACCTTCGGGGTTCTCAGCAGTAGCACCTACATAACGGTAGACAGACATATTAGGCATTGCGTTGTAAGCAAGACCCAAGATGTTGTTACCATAGTTCTTGATGTTCTTAGTATAAGTCAAAGAGAAGTTAGAAGAGAACTTGATACGATCTGAAACCCAATAGTCCAAAGCCAAACGAGTAGTCAAACGATCAAGAGCCTGCTTGATGATAGTACCTGTTTCGTGGTCGTAAGTACCTGATACACGGAACATAGCCTTTTCACCACCACCCGATACAGACACACCATAGTTGTGAGTCTGACCGAATTGTGTAACTTCCTTAATCCAATCAGTGTTCTTATTATAGTTAGGATAGTGACCATGCCAGTTCTGCTTATACATAATTTCTACGATGTCCGACTGTTCTTCAGAGAGGACACGCGGATTGTGATAAGCTTCCTTCAACATCATGGTATAACCGTCACCATCGAGCATCTTCATGCCCGAGGGCTGCCATGCGCCAGAGAAACGGTAGCTGAAGTTTACCTTAGTTTTACCACGCGCACCACGACGGGTTGTAATTTCAATTACACCATTCGAACCACGCGCACCCCAAATAGCAGTAGCCGCAGCATCCTTTAAAACCTTGATACTTGCAATATCCTCGGGAGCAACCTGCAAGAGTGTTGCAAACTGCTCTTGGTTATCCATATTGTCAAGGTCAAGATCTTCAGTGTTCTGATCTTCGAGGATGTTACCATCCACAACAATCAAGGGATTCTGATTACCATTGATAGAAGACACGCCACGCAAACGCATGGTAGAACCTGAACCAAGGTTACCAGAGTTAGACACGATATCAAGACCGGCAATCTCACCTTGGAGAGCGTCGGCAGCAGTTTCGAACGAAAGACCAGCCATTTGGTCCATATCGAGTGTTTGCTGAGCGGTTGAAATTTCGCGCTCAGGGATTACAAGACCATTAGAACGAGTTTTACGAGTTGTCGTAACCTCGGCAGCCTTGAACGTATTTTTGTCGACCAATTCTACATTGAATCGAGCATTGGCACCAATCGGCAAAATTTTTGTTTGGTAACCAATATAAGAAACTTGCAATCTGTTGGCAGGATTCTTGATAACCATAGAGAAGTTACCATTCGCGTCAGTTTGCGCAGCGGTAATATTACGGTTATTCTTATCCTTCTCAACAACATACGCCATAACGATCGGTCCGTCGGTCTTACTCCAAACGCGACCCGAAATGCGCTTCTGGGCATTAGCAGCTAAAGCACAAAAGAAGCACAAGACCAGCGTCAATAGGAACTTTATGTTATTATTCATAATATCGGTATTTATTTCTTGAGTTCAAAGCGCTTTACAAATACTTTTGCCTTTTGGCTTGTTGCCCAATAGGTATCGAATCGACTTGATTCTGCATTCCAACTTGAGTCAAAAAGTAAGAAATCTTTACCTTTCAAACCATGCAAAACAGCGTAAGAAGACGACTTAATGTACTTAGGATTCTGACTTGCAGAAGCATTTAGCTCATAATCACGTGCAAAGATGTTATTGTATTGTGCATCTGTTGTCACTTCACTTACACGGCCAGCTGCATCGCGCACTTCCATAACACCACCATTCGCATGCTTGATAGACACATTGATGAAAGTATTTGTTTTGCTATCTGTACATGCCGACTGGCTTGTAGTGTATGCGTTATCTACAAACTTGTCTACAAAGTAAGACTGATCGCAGAAGTGGTACTTGATGAAATTAACGAGACAAGTGTACATTGCCTGAGCCTTCAACTGATTTACAGGCATGCCTGTTGCTTCGTCTTTTTCGCCATCCCAGTTGCTACCGCTGCAATGCAAACTAACAAAGTTTTCGATATCCTCGATAGTAGGTAAGCCCTTTTCGATAGCTGCAGCTACAGCATCGTCTGAAGGAAGGAAAATTGTGTAGCGATAGTTATTGAAGAAACGAACCAAGCTTGAACCATTTGCTGTCAGACGACCACCTGAACCATTGTTTGCAAAAATGGCATACTTGTTTTTTTCTGTATTCCACTTAGCTACATCTTTTGCATCACCAGTCTTTTTGTCTTCAAGATCTGTATTGATAAGGAATACCTTCTTCAACATAGCCTCATTCGAACCATAAATCAAAGTGCTGCAGAGATCGAAGAACTTTGTATACTTCGAGTCTGCCTTTTGTGAAGTACGGTTCATCATCTGGTATACATTGTATACAGTAGGCTGCATCGGGCGATTGATAAAGTAAGTATGACCATTACCATAAATTTCTTTACCTTCAGCGTTGGTTGAAAGATTGTAGCCCTTAACTACATTACTTGTAAAATGCGTAGGATTATTGGTATTGAAGAGTTCTCTTTGGAAACCACCCTCAACAACCATACCTGTACCAGTGTCAACGTTACCGTGTTTGCTTACAAAAACAGGAGCACCACTACGTGAAAGATAATAATCCTTATTACCTTCGATTGTCTTAGCACCATTGCCTTCGCCATGAACCACGATGTGTTGGTCTACCATATCGGTAATCATCTGTTTCTTAACAGGACCATAAGTAGCCGTATTATCTACATTATCAGATGAGTTACTTACATAAGTACTACCCAAGTTGCGATCGCCAGCTGCATTTAAGGGAGCATCGAGAGAGTAACGATAAGCCTGAGCCTTCAATGCGATACTCTTTGAAGCCTTTGAACTTGCCGTATTATCAGGGATAAGAGCCCAATAACGATAAGCAGAAGCATTACCTGAAGCAAAACTCATGGGGTCGACATAACCATACTGAGTGAAGCCCTTATCAACCGGCACGAACAAAGAGAAGTGCGACTGCATGGCAAGGAGGTAAGTGCTATAGAACTTACGCAAAGGAGCATCCGAGAAGTTATTCTTTACGAAGTTATCGTCAGCATGGATAGCTGTGTTCATTACGCGCGTAGAATCGTTGAAAAGCACCGGACCTGAAACCGAAGCGTAGTCAGGAGGTGTAATCATGTCCTTCATTACGTAAACCACACCATTGCTTGCCAACATGACAGTATCCATAGCTGCCTTGTAAGCTTCTTCTGTAGCATAATTTGAGAACATCTGGTCCTGAGCAGAGTTCATAATAGAACGGTACTTGCTAGGAACAGTAGCATTGAACGACTCCTTCATCAAGTTGTTCAACATCTTTACGATGATGTTCTGCGGAATTTGATAAAGATTGTGCAAGAGGTTTGCACTCGTATTTTTTTTATCACCGTAGCTTTCAATAAGTGAAGCACCTGCACCATGGCAGAAGTACTGCACCATCGCATCATTGTTAGGAACGAACATTACACCCATGTCCTGTTCCTTAGTAGTATTATCTACATTGTATGCATTCCATCCTGGATCAAAAGAAAGACGCGATACGTCGGCACCCAACGCTTTATTGTGAATGTCGACAGCAATAGCACCCTTCTGACCACGCTGGGCTACATAGAGTTTCTGATATACAGCAGTATCTGCCACGCTTCCTGTTGCACCTTTAAAGTCAGAGTTAAGCGTAGCATCAAAGTTAGGCAAGCTGAAACGTTCAAGCATTGCGCTAAACAAACTATCTTTAGGATTCTTACGGATAACCTCAGCCATTGTACCCGGAGTAACAAGCACCTTATTGAGTACGTGGAAGTAACCATTCAAACAAGTTACATCAGGCTCTATTACACGCGCATCATAAATATACGAACGGTTTTCAGTAGTATTCCATTCCTCAGAAGTACCATCCAAACCAAGGATAAACGAAATATCCTTATTTGTGATAGACTTTTCTTTCATCTGAGCCTGAAGGAAGTGCGTTAGCATAGGCACAGTTTTATCGAGCGCCATGTAGATACCACCTCTTGACTGTTGACGCAATTCGTCCCAATAACGAGGATCAGGAGTTTGCGCATTTCCATCCACATTATTCAAGTTGTTGGGTAATTTATTCCACCTGAAATAAGGAATAGAGTCGGTTACAGACACAGAAGAGAGCTGACGCAAGCAAAGATTCTTCACCGGACCCTGAATAGTGGTCATCATCTCAAGCACGTACGCATTGTCGAGCATTGAGCTTTTCAAGAGAAGTCTTTTCTGTGCAAGCGACAGATCATCATAACTTTTAACCCCCCAGGGGTTGTTGGCAAAGAACTGGCTATAAGCGGCATCGTCTGCAACAAACAGAGTTTTACTACCTGTTTTAGACAATACTTCCTTATAATCCAGATCATCAATCAACCTAATTACAGTAGAGAACTTGTCTCTGGCTTTCAATTCGTCGTAAATACTCTGTCCCAAGAATGCTGGACGAGTTTCGTCCAAGTCATAATCGTCAGAACAAGAATACGTGACGCCGCAAGTCGAAAGCAAGCAAGCTGCACCAAGCAAATGCTTACCAATTCTGCAAAAACGGTCTTTCATACGCATTAATTGGATTAATTATTTATTTGTTGTTTTTTATGCGAAATAATCGAGGTACTTGATAGCTTCAAGTCCTTTTTAAATTGATTAGGAATTAGGCATGTAGTTTTACTAGCTTCTCGAAAGGATATACGAGGTGCCAATATGCACTCCATGAATTGACTGCAAATTTAATAGTTTTTCCATGCGTCACACGAATGTTTGTACATAATATTTCGGAGAATTAAGAATTATTAAGAGTATGTTTTGTCACATATGTTAAACAATAGAGCGTTTTAGTTGTTTAAAAAGCAACTCCATTTTACAAGGGAATCAACATTATGTCAATAAAAATAACCATGCATCATTTAAAAGTTATTCATTATCAAACATTTATTCACAACCTTCCTCTTTCAAATTCGCATTGTATATCCATCTTGAGGCTTCGAACAGACACGTCCACACGTACAACAATGCCACAAAAAGAAGCTGTAAAAGACTTTCCGCCACCAAATTTAACCGAGATGACCTTGATGATGTCAATGGGAGTAATTTTTGCCATGATAGTAGTGTTTCTTAGGTTAGAAAATGGCTCCAAAATGAGGTCGGTGTTCCTTCGGAATGATATCGGAATGTCTTCGGAATTTTCATCCGCCAAAATGGAGCGTGTTTTAGCAAGTTTGCGAGTACAAAGTTACAACACGAAAAAGCGGATTCCAAATTTTTTGCAAATTTGTGGTATTTCAGAATGTTAAAATCGGCTCACTCCCCCAGTGTTTATTGGGGAAAAATATTTTTTCTGTACCGCGAGAGTGTACGGATTTTTTAAGTATCACCTTGGACAAAAGTGACCGAAAGCTAAATTTTAAGTTTTTTTGTTCGCACTTTCAAAAGCAAAACGAGGGTTATTGAAAACTTATTTCTAAACGCTTATGTAGACGTTTACACATGTTAACTCAGAATTTAGAAATTTTTCAAATGACCGAGTGACCGCGTTTCTTCTGATTACCAATAAGTTACGCGGTCACTGGTCACTAGTCACTTTTGCATTCGCCCTAAGTTCTAAAGTTTCGGATTTAATTCCAAACGGGCAGGGTGTTCAAATCTATAATATTTTTCCGCACGGTTTTGAGGGTATTTTGATATTGTAAATAGTTGATATACAACAAGAACAAACGAAGGAAACGCCTCAATTCGTGTATTATTTTAATGGGTCACCCCGTTAGGTAGGGTGTTCAAAATCCATAATTTTTTCGGCATGGTTTTGATAAAAAATGATATTGTAAATAGTTGATATTCAACAATAATAAACGCATAAAATGCCTCAATTCATGTGTTATTTTAATGGGTCACCCCGTTAGGGGTGAGATAAGGTAGCCAGGTATGT
>UQQN01000019.1 GCA_900543155.1 uncultured Prevotella sp. | reverse complement strand
CTACCTTATCTCACCCCTAACGGGGTAACCCATTAAAATAATACACGAATTAAGGTGTTTTCTGCGTTTGTTATTGTTGAATATCAACTATTTACGATATCAATTTTTTATCAAAACCATGCAGAAAAAATCATGAATTTTGAACACCCTACCCTATCCCCTATGCACTCTGTTATAAAACCATGAATATGCTTGCCGTAATCGTAAAGAAGGGATGCTCAGAAACAGTTTTTGCTTCATTGTGAAGCTATGTCCACATTTTTGCATATCGACTAATAACTGACGATAAAAATGGCTGTTTTGCCAAATTTGTTTGGGTTGGAAAATTGCCACCGACATTAAATTTACGATTGCATCAGAAAGGGCATCCTTTAGATACTGCGTCTGCACATTCTGCGGAATAGATTGCATTCGCAACGCGTGTAGTTTTTCGGCATAATCCACAGTCCAAACAAACGAGCTACTGGTTGTGTCTGCCCCTTTGATATATACCTTGTTATAAACGATGTGAATGGGCTTTGTAGTGGTAAATATCAATCGAAGCCAAAAAATATAGTCTTCGCCCATATATATATCTTTAGGCAAATCGAACATATAATGACTTAATAAGATCTTTCGATATAAACTTCCCCAGGGCAGTCCTATTGCCCCTTCTCCCCTTACGGCAAGATGTCGGAAATCGCTTAACGGAATAGTCTTTCTGTGTTCATTATTTAAAGTATATCCGTTGCCAAACACCACATCGGTTTGGGCAGATGCCATTGAATATAAATCACTTAAACTGTTTTGAGGGATGGTGTCGTCGGCATCAATAAAACACACCCATTGGGCGGATGCGTTTTCAAGGCCAACTTCTCGGGCTGCCGTTCTGCCCTTATTGGTTTGATGAATCACTTTTACCCTCTCGTCTGCTTGTGCTAGACTGTTACAAATGTTCGGGGTTTCATCAACACTGCCATCATTCACAACAACGACCTCAAAGTTTTTGAAACTTTGAGTCAACACGCTTTGCACGCACTGCCTAATGGTTTGCGCTGCATTATAAGCTGGGATTATTACAGAAACTGAGGGAGGAGTGTTCATTTTTTTTGTATTAGTTTTTTTAGCATTACAAAAAATTCATTGCAAGGAGCAAAACGATAGCATAATAAAACAAACGCGCAGTTTGGTGCTTCAACACGCCAAACTGCACGCTAATATTCACTTTTTATTGGGTTGCATACAAGCGTTGCACATCTTGCTCTATTGCTTGGGGCACGTAACCGTGTATGCTCTCTCCCTTGCGCACCAAGTTGCGAATGTCGGTTGAACTTAAGGGAAACAATGGGGCTTCGATTAAGCACACACCTGCTGGCAAGGAAGCCTCATCGACCACAACGCCCTGACGAGGATATACCCACAACTGGTGGTGTGCCAAGATATCGGCTGGGTGTGCCCAACGATGAAACAACGCCCAATTATCGGCACCTATCAGCAGCGAGAAATCAACATTAGGATAGGCAGCAGAAAGAGCTTGCAGCGTGTTCCATGTGTATGAAGGACGTGGCAGATGAAACTCAAAATCGCTCACCTCTACCCCATCTTCATTCACCAAAGCCTTACGTGCCAATGCCAACCGTTGCGCTTCGGGCAAAAGGTCGGCTTGCTGCTTTAGCGGATTTTGGGGCGACACCAACAACCACACCTCATCTGCCAACTGTTGTTGCACCACCGAACGCGCCAAGGCAATGTGTCCGACATGAACGGGGTTAAACGAACCGCCAAAGATGGCTATGCGTTTGCGCAATTCCATAGACAAGCAAGATGTATGTTTACGCTTCAATAAAATCCTTCACAATGTGCAGGGCCTCTTGCTGAGCTGTAGCAAGGTCATCGTTAACAACCACTTTATCGAACTTTGGTGCAAACGAGAGTTCAAACTCAGCACGTGCTATGCGATCGGCAATGACTTCGGCACTATCAGTGCCACGACCTTCGAGGCGCTGACGAAGTGCCTCGATTGAAGGGGGCTGAATGAAAAGGCTCAATGCACGGTCGCCATAATGCTTTTTGATGTTTTGGCCACCCAACACATCTACATCGCACACCACATTTTCGCCCTTTGCCAACTGTGCATCGATTTGCGAGCGCAGTGTGCCATAGAAGCGGTCTTTATACACCTCTTCGTATTCAAGAAACTCGCCATTTGCTATACGCTCACGAAACTCCTGAGGCGAAAGGAAGAAATATTCCACACCATGTTGTTCTGTGCCACGTGGCGGACGGCTTGTGGCTGAAATAGAGAAGTGCAAATTGAGCTGTTGCTGCATTAAATAGTTGATAATGGTGCTTTTGCCACTACCACTTGGAGCTGAAAATATAATTACTTTTGCCATTACTTATTGCGTTACGGGGGAGGAAGAAGGTTACATTACATTTAACACTTGTTCTTTAATCTGTTCAAGTTCATCCTTCATCTTAACCACAATGTTTTGCATTTCGGCTTGATTGCTCTTTGAACCTGTTGTGTTGATTTCGCGTCCCATTTCTTGCGAGATAAAGCCAAGTTTTTTGCCCTGTCCATGTCCATTGTCCATGGTTTCACGGAAATAACGCAAGTGATTAGCCAAACGCTGTTTTTCTTCGCTTATGTCGAGTTTCTCAATGTAATAAATGAGTTCTTGTTCAAGGCGATTCTTGTCATAATCAACGCCTTTAAGTTCAGAAAGACGGTCAAAAAGACGTTGGCGAATTTTCTCTACACGACTTTTTTCGTAGGGTTCGATTTCGTGGAGATATTGTTCAATGTTATTGAGTTTTTCACTAAACTTTTTGTAGAGCGCAGCCCCCTCTTGCTTACGAAAGTCAACAAGATGGTCCACGGCTTGCTGAATAGCGTTGAGTACCACAGCCCACTCTTCGTCAGTGAGTTCTTCTACCGCATTGGTTTGTGTGGCATCGGGCAAACGCAACACTACATCCCACACATTCTGGGGCATGGCAAGTGATTGTGCATTGCAAATGTTCTGAATTTGCGCTACATAATTTTTTACAGCCTCAGGGTTGATAGTTGCAGCAGCCGAAGTGTCGTCTTTTTCTACCCAAAGCGTAAAGTCGACCTTACCACGTTCAATAGCCTTGGCAAGTAGTTGACGCACCTCCATTTCTTTTTCGCGATAAAGCGGAGCGATACGCGCATTTAAATCGAGAGCCTTACTATTAAGACTCTTTACTTCAACATGTATTTTTTTGCCGTTAAAAACAGCATCGGACTTTCCATAGCCCGTCATTGACTGTATCATAATCTTGATGAGTTACTCTACTTATATTATTTGCTCAAAAATTGGATTAAGCTCATAAAAAGCTTGTAGCCATAATTTGTTTTGCAAAGATTATGCAAAGATAATGCAAGGCGAGCGCAATACAAAACGAAAGTCATAAAACTTTCGTTTTTATTGCCGAACCGCAGCTTATCTTGGCGAAGCAAAGATGATAATGCAAGGCGAGCGCAATACAAAATGAAAAAAGCAAAGACTTTTATTTTTATTGACAAATTGCTTATTTTGAAAAGTTTTGGCATTTTCATACCTATATATATAGGCTTTTTTGTATCTTTGCATAAAATTGTTGGTACCTCAGTAAAATATCCAAGCGAGCTTGACATTTTACGTTCGGTTTGCACAATCTTTGCATAAGATTGGCGGCACCTCAGCAATTCAAGTAAAACTTGATTGCATTCGGTTTGCACAATCTTTACAAAAACTCGTTTTTGGAATAAGAACTATACGACAATGAAAAAGACAATAGTTACTTTATTGCTATCCTTGTGCTGCATGATTGTGCAAGGACAGACACACATGAAATTCATGGGCATTCCCTTGAATGGCAATGTAGAGTTGTTTACGCAGAAGTTGAAAGCCAAAGGTCTTACTTGTGATGTAGCGAAAACAAAAGTTTCTCCTTCTGGCGTGAAAATATATAAAGGTTTGTTCATGGGCGAAGACTCCGAGTTCATGATCTTCTTTAATCCCAAGGATAAAAATGTCTTTGCGGTGGAAGTTTCTATGGATTATTCTTCTTTGGAATTAGCAAAAACGCCCTTTGCTAATATCCTGAAGCAATTAAAAGAGAAGTACTCTAAAGCCGTTGTTGATGTACTGAAGAATAGTGATGGCGATCCTGAAGGTTTTCAATTCTATGTGCCTGACGCTGAAGAAAAGAAAATGTTAGGCATTATTATGCAGAAGTTAATAAGACCCGATGGCATTCTTCAAAGAAAATATCTCATCAGTCTGTTCTATGGCGATGTTGAGAATTTTAAGAAAAGCGAGAATAAGAACTATGACGACCTATAATTTGTTATAGCCTTTGTGGAAAATCACACGAACGGCGAAAGTAAACTGTTACTAAAGTAGTTTACCTCCCACCCTAACAAGTTAAGGTAAAATGACTACTAAAGTTTTTTACCTTATGCGTTTTTCTAATAGAAGAATAAGTAAGGTAAAATGATTACTAATGTTTTTTACCGAGGTAAAAATAAGAAAGAATAAAACAGAAAAAAACTCATAAAACTAGATATCAAAAATGAACGCATTTGTATTTCCCGGTCAGGGAGCACAGTTTGTAGGTATGGGCAAGGACCTGTACGAGAAGCACCCCATTGCTAAGCAGTTTTTTGAAAAAGCCAACGAAATTCTTGGTTTCCGTATCACCGACATCATGTTTAATGGTACAGACGAAGAGCTGAAGCAAACTAAGGTTACGCAACCCGCCATGTTCTTGCACAGCGTGGTAAGCGCACTTTGCTTAGGCAGCGACTTTCAACCCGCCATGGTAGCAGGTCACTCTTTAGGCGAACTCTCAGCACTTACTGCAGCTCGTTGCTTGAGCTTTGAAGATGGCTTAAAGTTGGTTGCTGCTCGTGCTAAAGCTATGCAAAAGGCTTGCGAAGCTCAGCCTGGAACAATGGCTGCTATCATCGCCCTTGCTGACGAAAAAGTAGAGGAAGTTTGCGCTGAAGTAAGCAAAGAAACTGGCAAGGTTGTTGTTCCCGCTAACTACAACTGCCCGGGACAGCTCGTTATCTCAGGTGAAGCCGAAGCTATTGAAATAGCTTGCCAACGCCTTAAGGAGGCTGGTGCAAAGCGTGCATTGGTATTGCCCGTGGGTGGTGCATTCCACTCTCCCCTTATGCAGCCCGCAAAAGAAGAACTCGAAGCTGCTATCGCTACTACTGAGTTCCACAAGCCCATTTGCCCCGTTTATCAGAACGTAGATGGTATGCCTCACACCGACCCCGAAGAAATCAAGGCGAACCTCATTGCACAGCTCACAGCTTCAGTACTTTGGACTAAGGAGGTTACTAACATGGTCGCTGATGGTGCTACAGACTTTACTGAATGTGGTCCTGGCAAGACTTTGCAGGGTATGATTGCCAAAATCTGCAAAGGCAATGCCGACGTGAAGGCTCACGGCGTAAACGACTAAGTTTTTCCTTACTTAAGAGGTTCTAAAAATTCTAAGTCGTTACTCGTCTATTAGTTTTTTAGAGCCTATTTAAAATGTTTGAGGTTTTAGGTTATAAAGTTAGATTAAGCTTTGCAATAACTTTATCATCTAAAACCTTAAACTTTTTAGAACCATCTTAAAGCTTACATTACCAGAACAGGCCTTACCGCCTAAGACCTCGAAACTTAAAACTAAAACATATGAAACCGCTTATCTACCAAATTTTTACACGCCTTTATGGCAATAAAAAGCACGCAAACATCCCTGCAGGAAGCATTGAGGAGAATGGTTGTGCCAAGATGAACGATATCACTGCCAAACAACTTGAACGCATTGCCTCGATGGGCTTTACACACGTTTGGTTTACGGGACTGATTGAACATGCCACACAAACAGACTATTCAGCCTACGACATCAAACCCGACCACCCCGCTGTGGTGAAAGGTCGTGCAGGATCGCCTTATGCCATTAAAGACTATTACGACATAGACCCCGACCTTGCCGTAAACGTAAAACAAAGAATGAAAGAGTTTAATGCCTTGCTTAAACGCACACATCAAGCAGGACTTAAACTTGTAATAGACTTTGTGCCTAATCATGTGGCACGCCAATATAATAGCGATGCACACCCCAAAGGCGTGAAAGACTTGGGCGAAGGCGATGATACCACAAAGGCCTTCGACCCAAACAATAACTTCTACTATCTTGAAGGACAAACACTGCACACCAACTTCGACACTGAACGTCGCGCCAAACAACCCTATAGCGAATATCCCGCCAAAGCTACAGGCAACGACTGCTTTAACGCATGGCCAAGCCGAAACGACTGGTACGAGACTGTGAAGCTCAACTATGGCATCGACATTATGAACGGCAGACAGGCACACTTCTCTCCCACCCCTTCAACCTGGCTCAAGATGACCGACATCTTGCTATTTTGGTGCAAAAAGGGAGTAGATGCCTTCCGCTGCGACATGGCAGAGATGGTTCCTGCTGAATTTTGGGAATATGCCATCAATAAGGTGCATAGCAAATATCCGAACGTACAGTTCATTGCCGAGGTATATAACCCCAACGAATATCGCCACTACATAGCCAGTGGATTTGACTATCTTTATGACAAGGTGGGACTTTACGACACATTGCGTGCAATTGTTACCGAAGGACGCTCTGCATCGTGCATCACAGGCTGCTGGCAAGCTGTTGACGATATTCGCCAACACATGCTCAACTTTCTTGAAAACCACGATGAGCAACGCATTGCCTCTGCCTATTTTGCTGGCGATGCACACAAGGCGCTCCCCGCATTGGCTGTTAGCTGCTTGATGGGTAGCAACCCCTTCATGGTATACGCTGGACAAGAAATTGGAGAACCTGGTATGGATGCCGAAGGATTTAGCGGTAGCGACGGACGTACCACCATCTTTGACTATTGGAATCCTCAATCACTGCAAAAACTCACAGCCGACAATGTAGAAGCTGAACTCAATGCAGACGAAACGAGTCTTTATAACTACTACAAAAAGATTATTAGCCTTGCACGCAATCAGCCTGCGCTGAATAATGGTGCATTCTATGACCTACAGTATGCTAACTACTCGCGCGATTATGGATACGACTGCGACCGTCAATATGCTTTTATACGTAAAGCCGAAAACGGACAAGCATTGCTCGTTTGTGCAAACTTTGGTGCTAAAGCCGTACACGCTGGCGTAAAAATCCCAGCCCATGCATTCGAATTTTTAAACCTACGTAGTGGACTTATCTCTGCCTCGGACTTAATTTCGGGAAATTTGCAAACACTTGAGCTTAAAGCAGACGCTCCGTGCTATGTAGAAATCCCTGCTTATGGCGCCGTAGTTATGCAAATTGGACTTGGCAAATAAACCATTTAATAAAGAAAAATGAGTTTTTTCTCACTTTTTTGAAAAAAAATCGCAGAATAATTTGGTGGTTACAACAAAATGCTCTACCTTTGCACACGCAAACAAGAAATAAGAACAATGGTTACTAAAAACCAAATTCTTAGCTATCTTGAGGACGCGGAGTGGAGCAGTTGGTAGCTCGCCAGGCTCATAACCTGGAGGTCGTTCGTTCGAGTCGAGCCTCCGCAACTACAGAAGGTTTGAAACAAAATTGTTTCAAACCTTTTTTGTTATACTATCCTTTTTAAAAGGGGGCAGCGGATTTTAAAAGCACCCTACCAATACACTAAAACAAAAAAATCTCACCCACACTACTTAGAACACACAAATTTATACTATCTTTGTGCACATCAAGACCACATACAATTCTCATAAGTCTAACTCTTGAGGGTTAAACATTTATTTTGTAATAATAAGGTATATATGATTTAATCTGAAAAACAATAAAATATGAATCTAAAAACAATAGAACAATTACTGCAAAACGCTCAGATTATACTACAGGAAGATAAGACTGAGAAGAAAGAGCATGAGGCTATAGGTGAATATTTCAATGTTTTTGAATATTTACACTTTACGCGTCCAGAGGAGCATCTGCATACACCTATCCTACGGATGCTTCTTGATAAGAATGCCAATCATGGTGTAGGAGATTGCTTTTTAAAGGCTTTTATTGATATAGTTGTACGGAAATTGAATCCTAATTTTCAATATGATGTTACCTCAAGCAATATTGAATATAAAGACAAATATATTGGTGAAATAAAAATATCAGAGGATGGAAAGTCAACAGGAGGAGAGATTGATATCTTTATTAATGATGATAAAGGACATGCTATCATCATAGAAAACAAATTTGACAGATATGGCAATCCTGCCCAGGAACAACCAAGGCAACTTGAACGATATTATAATTACGGAAAGGAGCATTATGGGGATAATTTTATCTTGATTTATCTCACACCTTCCGGTCAAAGTGCCTCTGAGTATTCTACCGGTCCTAACAAAATAGCATACCATACGCTAAGTTATGATCCATCTGATGAAAAGCCCAATATTATATCTTGGCTCAATAAATGTTTGAAAATATCTAAAGACTTCCCTCGCATTCATGAAGTAATAAAACAATACATAACCTATATAAAAAATACAAGACAAATTATGGAAGATAAATTTCAAAAAGAATTATTAGAACTACTACTTAACCCCCAAAATATAGATGCGACTCTTAGCATTTTGTGTAATGTGCAAAATATTAAACAGAAAATCAGAAGAGATTTCTGCGATCAGTTGGTGTCTTTGGCTGGTGAATATGATCTTGAACTCAGATACCCATATGATATAAATATTGTTACCTGGAATAAAAATGATGGATGGATGATTTTTTCAGGGAAAAATAAGCATCAATCACAAGTAGGATTTGTGGTTGGAAAATTTAAAGACCCTAGCAAAATGTTATATGGATTATCTATTATTAATGGGGATTATTCAAATATAGAAGAGTTGAAGAATGTCTTTAAGAAATCAACCATTCCTGATGAGCAACCTTTGTTCTCTGTAGAGAAAGATCCTTCTGAACTTGGTGATAATAAATGGAATGAATTTCCTTTCGGATTTTCGTATTTATGTGGTGAGAAAAGAGAACGGAATAAAAATTGGTTTGATTGGGATGACCTTCAGACTTTGGAAGATATGCGCAATGGTGAACTGCTTAAATTCATGAAGACACGCTTTGAGATACTAAAAAAGTATGGTATCATAGAAAAACTATAGCGTGACTTAATTTCATTTCATTATAAAATGGAGTTGTGCCCACAGTTGGCATAGCTTCATTTTATTTTTGCACCATATTTTTGATTTATACAATACAACCTGCATGGAATGCTTACGAAAAAAACGCTGTCCCCCCAAAAAACTATACGCCTAGTCCAAATTGCACACCTACACGTGCGAATTTAGGGGTTATGGCAAAAAATAACCAGGTACGAGAATTAGGGAACAAGCCCACCCTCTCATACCTGGCTACACTATATCACCCCTAATGAGGTGTGATTGGGGCGTGAAATACAAATGATTTCACTCCAAAAAGATACAACTTAAACTTAAATCACAACAACCTTCTTAGTAGCTGTTACGGTAAAGCCATAAATTCCACGCAATCCATAAACCACATGACCTGTGCCATCCTCCCAATACTGCGTTTTAGACCAACCATTTTGGTTACCCCATAAGGTTGTGCTACCACTGGCATTATACGAAGCCTTAAAAGTGAGTGTATAGGTGCCCGCATTGCCTATTGTCAGCGTGTCTGCGGGATTCTGAGACTGATGGTCGTAAATTACATCATTCGCCAAATTTTGCTTGTGTACAAGCCCATCTACCGAAGGCGCGATACTCCAAGCATACGTGGTACTGTTAAGCAAAGAACCTTTTTGACTCTGCTCGGCTACGACCACAAACTTTTCGCCTGCCTTAACTTTAGAAACCTTATTGCCTTGGGCATCATAAATTTGCATTCCCGAGAAAACGGGTGCCTTCGAAGCGTATTTTTCGTTGTTGCTATCCTCAGAACAACTCACAAATAAAGCAGCGCTTGCACACGTAAGCAATAATGCCTTTGATATATTCATCATCTTTTTCATGTTTAAACCAATATTCCGTCGCCTTGTCTGATAATTTCATAATCGTCTTCACGACAATCCACCACCGTACTCTCACCCAAAATGCCCATACCGCCATCTATCACCATATCGACCTGTGAACCAAAGGTTTCATCGATTAACTCAGGATTTAAGCGATATGCCTCATCTTCGAACCCCTCAGTGGGTAGTGAAGCCGTCATGAGTGGGGCGTCGAGTTGTTGCAAAATATCGCGCACAATTTCAGAATCGGGCATACGAATGCCTATCTCGCCCGACTTTTTAGAGCGAAATATTTTGGGCAATTTGTTTTTGCCTTGTAACACAAAAGTGAAAGCACCCGGAAGGTTGCGTTTCATCACTTTATAAATAGGCGTTGAAATGCGTGCATACTCACTAATGGCACTCATATCGTAGCAAATTACCGACAATGGATGTGATGAAGGATCTATTTGGCGGATTTTGCATATTCGCTCCACGGCACGCTCTTTTAAGGCGTGACATCCCAAAGCATAGGTTGTGCCCGTGGGATAAATAATCACACCCCCATCGCGCAACACCGAAACAACTTGTTCGATGCGCTCGGGAGGATTGTTTTTTGCATACAACTTCAACATGACTTGTATCAGCTTTTAAGAGTAGTCTTTAAAAAGTTTTGAGTTTTTGATAGAGACGTTGCACGGGAAGTCCCACCACATTAAAGTAACTACCCTTAATCTCCTCAACTGCCACAATGCCAATCCACTCTTGAATGCCATAAGCACCAGCCTTGTCGAAAGGAAGAAAATTGTCGACGTAATAATTTATTTCGTCGTCGGTAATCTCGGCAAACTTTACTTGGCTTGTTACACCAAAGTTTTCGATTCTATCGGCTGTAACAATTGTTACACCCGTAATTACCTGATGCGACTTGCCCGAAAGCTTATGAAGCATCTCTTTGGCTTGTTCTGCATTTTTGGGTTTTCCCATCACTTCACCATCGACATACACAATTGTGTCGGCAGTAATAAGGAGTTCGTTGGGAGCCATAGATGTGCGATAAGCCTGCGCTTTATTGCGCGAGATGTAACACACAATGTCTTCGCCACGCAGAGAATCGGGATAACTTTCGTCAATGCCGAAAAGGGTGCGAACCTTAAAATTCACGCCCATACGTTGGAGCAACTCCTTGCGGCGCGGCGAATTACTCGCCAGCACTATCTGATATTTTTTTAAATTGTCAAGCATAACAGATAATATATTTAGTATTGTTGTTTTACGTTGTTTTAGTTTACCAACCAAAGGCCTTTGCATTGGCCATCCATTTTCCCTGCGCACGTAGCACTTGTTCTACTACATCGCGCACACACCCCATGCCACCATTTAAGGGACTTACATAGAGCGATGCCTCACGTATCTCAGGAGCTGCATCTGACGGGCAACACGGACAACCACACACCTTCATTACTTCGTAATCGGGGATATCGTCGCCCATATAAAGCACTTGGTCGGGGGTAAGCGATTTTTGGTTTATCCACTCGTTAAGTGTTTTTATCTTGACTGAAGCGCCAAGATAAATGCTCTGAATGCCTAAGCCTTCATAGCGTACGCGCACTGATTGACTATTGCCACCCGTAATGATAGCAACTTCAAGCCCACACTTCACAGCAAGTTGCAAGGCATATCCATCCTTAATGTTAGCAGTTCTGCAAGGTTGCCCGCCTTCAATTAACACGACGTTGTTCGTACTCAACACGCCATCTACATCGAAAGCCAATGCACGTATTTTCTTTAAATCGTAATTTATCATAAAGCGTCACGAATCAGATTGTTTTAGGTAGCTCTTGCAAGACGTTTAAACTGAATTATTCTGAGCCTTTTTTCTCTATTTGCAAGCGATGAATGCTTTGGGTCATTGTTTCGTAAACCTCTTGCAACTCGGGCATCTCACTCAATAACGCCTTTTGCTTTTCTATTACATTCTCGTCCCACCGCACAGCGGGACCTGTTTGCGCTTCGATAGGTGAAAGGCCATTCAGTTTTTTAACGGTTTCGTCTATCAAGGGGAACAATGACTGTGGATCTATCCCTTTATTATCAAGCAATTTATAAGCGAGAGCGAAACAATTGTTCACAAAATTATTTGCAAATACAGCAGAAAGATGCAGATACTTACGTTTCTCAGAATCAAGAGAAGACACTTTCTTTGATATAAGATTGGCTATCGAGCAAACAACCTTGCTTGCATGAGGACTATCAGCCTCCACAAAAACAGGAATCTCTTGAAAATCTAACTTACGCGTTTTACTAAAAGTCTGCAACGGATAGAGCACAGCCTTATATTTTACATCACCAAAGACTGAAAGGGGAATGCTACCAGCCGTGTGAATCCACACCGAATTAGGCAATCCTTTGCCTAATTGCTTTACTTGTGAAAATACATCGGCAAGCACGCAGTCTTTTAATGCAAACAAATAAACCTCTGCATTGGGTAAGTCTTCGAGTTTATCAATACATGCTGCTCCTGGCACTTTATCGGCTAACACTTTGGCATGAGCATACTCACGACTATAAATCGCAACAATATGAGCTTCATCAAACTTTGACAAAGCCTCAACCAAGTGGGTAGCCACATTTCCTGAACCAAGAATGCACAAATCCATAAATACCGTACTTCTTACTTTATTTTACAAAATGGTAGAGACACTACCTTTCGCGTTGCAAAGATAGTGCAAATTGAATGCAATACAAAATTAAAAGCCAACGGATTTTTATTTTTATTGCTGAAATGCAGCCTATCTTGCGAAGCAGAGTTGGGTTATTATCAATGCAATCCCATCTTTTGTCTTTCTAAAAACTCCTCATAGGTACGTTTCCAGCGCTTATGTGTCCACAACCACAGAGAGGGCTCTTGAGTAATCGTTTCGGCAAGACGTGCAAAATAAGCATCAGTCAGTTCAAAGTCAGGATAAGACTTTGCATTGTCTGTGATTTTAGAAATAGTGCAACGATAATGCCCACGCGAAGGACGCTCCACATGACAATAAAAAAGCAAGGCATCCACCTGCTTGGCTATCTGCTCTGTACCTGTAAACACGGGAGTGTTATGATGTAAAAAGTCTGTCCAATGATGTATGCTATTCCATTTTGGAGCCTGATCTGCTATAAAACCAATAAAGGCAGACTGATTGTTTTGTCGTTTGCGCAAGATGTAGCGCAAAGTCTCTTTCATGGCGATATTGTCACCCCCAAAACGTCCACGCATTTTCAAAAAAAGACGATCGAAAGCTGCACTTCGCAAAGGATGGTAAATCTGGCCTGACTTTACATTACCATCTGCTGCATGAATATGTAGAGCCAAAGATGACACCCACTCCCAATTACCATAATGTGCTAAAAATATAAAGCCAAACTTTTTACCTGAGCGATGCAATTCGTTGACCATTTCGTCAACTCCCACAAACTCTACACGCTTACTTATTTCACGTTCTGAGATGGTGCAGAGTTTTAAAGTTTCTACGATATAATCAGAAAAGAAAGCATAAAATTTCTTTTCAATAGCCTTTATCTCGTCAGAACTTCGTTCGGGAAAAGCACTCGTAAGATTATTGTGCACTACTTCGCGACGATATTTCACTACGTAATATACAAGTACGTAGATGATATCAGATATCCAATAAAGGACTCTGAGCGGCAGTAATGATACCAACCATACGAACGAATATAATATTTTATAGTACATAAATTTAATAGCAATGTTATTTACCACGCCCTACAAAATAACCGAGCTTGAAATATTAGCTTTGCAAAGTTAGCCAAAAAGTTGTAAAAACAAAAAGAAAACAACCGTCAAGTTTTAAAGACTAGATATTTATCACAGTGCTACAAGCTATCTTCCTACCCTATTCGCCATAAAAAAGCCAAAGGAAACTTCTAAAAAGTCAGAGTTTTTAGAAGCTTCCCTTAGTTATTTAATGCTTTTATCGTAGTCTAAATATCCTTGTATGATTCTATTACCTACCACATAATCTATACTTAACACATCATTTTGAGACTTGTAGAATGGTGTTTTTAATGATGCCAAATTAAAGAGTATTTGTGGCACATTATCAGAAGATAGGGGCTTATTAACAGCCTGTTTAATGCGCTCAACTTGTTGTGGATGACGCTGCATGTATTTATCAGAGCACCAAATCATAAAGGGGATATCATACTGATATTTTATAGCCTCCTTCTTTTTATGATACTCATGACTTCTGCCCGCGAAGTTACGATAATCATAAACTTCTTCTCCATGATCTGACAGATAAACTATCAAAGACGGAGAATCCTTAAACATATTGATAATCGTACCAAGAACATAATCGTTATAATGGGTGGCATTGTCATAATCAACAATAATCTGCTTTTGCGATTCGCTTAAATCAGTGCGTTGAATATCTGAGGTCTTAAATACTTTCAAATCGTCGGACGAGGGGAAACGACTTGAGGCATTTGCGTGCTGCCCCATAAGATGGAATATGTATAAAGAATGCTTATGCACGGACTTGTTGTCTTTATACGATTTACTATTTTGCAAAAAAGCTGATAACATATCGTAATCATAATCATACAAATCAGTGTTATGCTCATTATATGCTATGGGCACAACATCTGCTGCATACATATAAGAACCCAGTGCATAATCAAAACACGAAACGTCTGCCCCTGATGGACGTTGATTATCCCACATAGACACATTAAACCCAGCCTTTTTAAAGACGATTGGAAAGTAGGGAGATGAATACCATGCCTCGTTGTCAGAAAGTCGGTTGGCGCTTACCATATTTTTCACTGAAAACGTGGTCATGTTATAAGGCGTTACTGCATCCTTAAAAACAAAGAGATTGCCACTCTTTTGCTGTGCACACAATGTGGGAGTAGTGTTGAGGTAATAACCATAAAGCGGTGAATGATATTTATTATAAGATTCTCCAATTACCAATATCACATTCAAGCTATCCTGTTCCATGCTATAAGCTGGTTGTTTCGAAGCATTGACACAAGTGCGGATAGCCACTTCGTTATCATGTCCCGAAGCTCGTAAATAACTCATTGAGTAGAACAAGTTAGTTATCGTGTTTTCGAGCGCATAGTTTCCATGTTGTGCACGCCACTCTTCTATGTCGAACTGTGATTTTAAGGTAACCAATTTGGCAGACCAAAAACCAAGGTATCCACCCAACACTAAAATGGGCAAAACAATTATTACACTAACTATTTTCAGCCAATTTGACTTTAAGCAGAAACCTTTTATTTTTCTTTCCATCCAATAAGTTCCCACGCTCAAAAGAATCAATATGGCAAAGCATTTTAAGGTGCCACTTGTCATGAGCGAACGACTTATAAACTCTGACGACTCTGCTGAATTGGTTTCTTTTACCAACAAAAGAATCCACGAAGACAGTATAGTGCCAAAATTAAAGAACAAGAATAAATCTACCCCCATTAATAAAAAAGCTACGATATAAAGCAAACATTTCGTTTTCTTCAACGCAAACTTTCCAATAAGGGCAGAAAAGCACCAACTTATAAAAGCCGAACCTGAAAATATAATAAGAATGTTTCGCACATTATAGATTGACATTTCTGACATATTTTCGGGCAAGATGCTCAAACAATGCGAGAAAAACAATAAGAATGCAAACACCCCAAAAAAGACAGGCTCTTTACAAATGGGAGCTAAGATAAAATTAATAAGCTTATTTAAATAATTCATTTTTCGTTAATTGTTAATTGAATTTGAATGCAAATTTATCTTTTTTCTCTGATTTACATGCTACATTCTGTTCAAAACAACACTTGTTGGACGTATAAATAAAATCCTCCATAACCCAAATAGATTATGGAGGATTATATTTTATAACTGATTTTTCAAAGAATCAATTACTTCTTGTTGAGAGCGAGGTCAACCTTAACTGTATTGCATTCTTACAACCTTTTCGTTTTTACAAACTGATACATTTATGCAATAATCATTGTTTTTTTCTCAACTCTTCAATCAAGTCATTTACAATATACGTATCACTCATCAGATGCAAGCCTAATTCTTTATCATGTAGCATACGACAAACATCAGAGTCATAGAATAATTGTAATGCCCTGTCTGTAGATATATGCAACGTATCGGCTAACTGCGCAATGATGCGTGCTATTTTATTCCATAATAAAAAGTCTAACATAACTATACCCTTTCGTATGATTTGAATTGCAAATACTTGTCTACTATCTCCTGGTTCAAAATACAGACTTGATGATTGGGCTTGTGATAAACCAACTGTCGCAAAGTTCGTTCGACGCCGGCATAACCATTTATATAAGCCTCAACAGCATCAATGACTCGGTCGTCAGCAACTCCACCCTCAACGATATCAAAACCATTCCAAGGTTGCTTTCCATTTCTACTATCTACAATGAAGTCAAGCCATTCCTTATCGTAAGCATCAAATCGTTTTATCTTATAGCCTTGTGGCAGAACAAACTCATAAGTATTCACTATTGCCTCTTCCGCTCGTCTAATTATTTTAATACGGACAGCCCATTTTGATGCTTGTTCAAACAATGGCGTGAGATAGAAGCCTGGACCAAAATCCAAGTCTTTTCTGCCAATACTTACCAAAGGATGCTCAACAATAACATTTGAGCCATGAAATAATGTTTGCTTTTCCATTATTCTACTCTTTCCCAATTTTTTAGTGCCTCGACCACTTCGTTTGCTACGGCTTCACGGCTCTCGGTATGCAAAGTGTCATAACAATCCTGTATGAGACTCTTAATCAGCCCCACTTTATCCAACCGCCTTCTCATTTCAGACGGTGAGATTCCCATTTTCTTTGCCGAAGCCTCAATAGCTAACACAGTAAAAGCGAGTCGGCTAAACTCTGGGGTCTGTATCATTGTTTCCATTTGTGAGTAATATTTTATTTTAGAATACAAATATATAGTTTTTATCTGATTTTTCAAAGCCAATAAAGCCATATTTTCATATTTATTTCGTAACTTTGCACTTATGGCAAAGTATTGTTGGTCATTGGCTCTAAAAAGCATGGCACACAACAACATTGCACATGACATCGTTGGTAAAAAACAAAGCATTCGCTATTATTTCGCGTTCAGCCAAAAGCCTCGGAAACTTTATGGAAATAACGTAGCAGAAATAATTGTGATAAGGCATTCGGTATGGTATGCCTTAGTCTACTATGTAATAGTAATGCATCTCGCAATAGGCGTGGTGTATTCTTAATTAGTAGACTGAGGTTTCCATTCCGAGGCTGCCTCATAGCTGAACGCAATAAGGAGCATCACGCCCTTTTTGCGTCTTGGCGTGATTGATAGTTCGTGCTCATAATTCACATAACTATCCATCTTATACGTTTATGGCAAAAAGAAGCATAGACAGGGCAAAAGCTGCCAAGAAAGACGAATTCTACACCCAACTTGAGGACATCAATAACGAACTACGCCATTATCGTGAACATTTTCGTGGCAAGACGGTGCTATGTAACTGCGATGACCCTCGCGTGAGCAACTTCTTCACTTATTTCGCCTACAACTTCGAGTTTCTTGGATTAAAGAAACTCATAACCACTTGCTACAAGAATCAAGACATGGATCTCTTCAGCCAAAACAAAAGCGAACAGGCTGTGTTTCTCGTGTATGAAGGCGACAAAAACGGCAACAGTATCCCCGATGCTGAGGAAATAGGGGTAAAGCCACTTAAAGGCGACGGCGACTTTCGCAGCAAGGAATGTATTGAGCTACTGAAAGAGGCCGATATTGTGGTGACCAACCCTCCTTTCTCGTTGTTTAGGGAATATATAGGACAATTGATGGAGTATGGAAAAAAGTTCTTGATAATTGGACATCAAAATGCTTTGTCATATAAAGAAATTTTTCCTTTGATAAAAGGAAATAAAATGTGGCTTGGATTTGGATTCAAAGGAAACTCTGGACATTTTATTTCTGCGTATGAGGATACTGCTACTGCTGGAGACCACAAGAAAGGTATGATTAGAGTTTCTGGTGTAACTTGGTTCACCAACCTCGATTATAAAGAACGCCACGAAAACCTCATCCTTTACAAGACCTATTCTCCCGAAGAATATCCTCGATACATCAATTATGATGCCATTGAGGTTTCAAAGACGGAGTTGATTCCTTGTGATTATGATGGCGTAATGGGAGTCCCTATCACATTCATGGACAAATACAATCCCGACCAATTCGAGATAATAGGCATAGGCAATGGTGGAGAGCTTGGCGTGGAATGTGGAGTGAGCGCCAATCTAACGGCAGAGCAATGCAACGCTTTGTTCCGTGAAGACAAGAGTTTCCGCAAAGGCAAATTATGCTATCGTAATGACAAAGGCAAGCTTATTGGTTGCTATGCCAGAATACTTATAAGAAAAAGAGCATGGCTTACCATACCATAAAATTCAACTTATGAACATCGAACTTAAATCAATCGCAATACGCGACCTTATATCAGATTACACCAACGACCCCAATAATGGAGTTTATGGTTATCATGGCAAACTGAACATACGTCCACCCTACCAGCGTGAGTTTCGCTACGACTTGAAACAACAGCAAGCCGTTATAGAAACTATCTTGAAAGGCTTTCCGCTCAACATAATGTATTGGAGCGTTGTGGGGGACGGAAGTTATGAAATGATAGACGGACAGCAACGCACACTGTCCATCTGCGAATACTACCAACATGCCTTCAACATTGCCGACAAAGACCGCCCCGTGTTATATTTCGACAATCTCACAGATAAAGAAAAACAGCATTTTCTCGACTACGAGTTGACAGTGTATTTCTGCACAGGCACTGACAAAGAGAAACTCGATTGGTTTCGTGTCATCAACATCGCAGGTGAGCGCCTGCTTGACCAAGAGTTGAGGAATGCCGTATATGTAGGGCCTTTCGTCACGGACGCACGCCGCTACTTCAGCAAACATGGATGCGCGGCATACAAGGTAGGCAGCGACTATATGACAGGGAAATTAGAGGAGCAGGCATACTTGGAAACTGCCTTGAAATGGGCGGCACGCCATGACGGTATAGCAGACACCACACCTATAGACAAATATATGGCAATCCATCAGTACGACCCTAACGCCTACAAACTGTGGGCATACTACCAGCAGGTCGTGACATGGGTAAAGTCAACTTTCCCAAAATACCGCAAGGAGATGAAGGGACTTGACTGGGGAGAAATGTTTGATGAGTTCGGCAGTGAAGTTTACAACACCGACAAACTTGAGCAGCAGATACATGATCTCATGGAAGATGACGAGATAATGAAGAAATCGGGCATTTACCGCTATGTATTGAGTAATGACCTACGCGACCTTAGTTTTCGCACCTTTGACAAAAAACAAAAAAGAGAGGCTTATGAACGCCAAAAAGGCATTTGTCCGCATTGCGGCAAGCACTTCGAGTTAGAAGATATGGAGGCAGACCATATAAAACCATGGCGTGACGGTGGCACTACCATCGCAGAAAACTGCCAAATGCTTTGCCGCAACTGTAATAGAGTAAAAGGTAGCAAATGAATAACTTTTAGCCCCATTTACAATCGAGTAGGAGGTAAACATTAATCATAGGTGTTTATCTCCTACTTTCATGTTTACCGACCTCTCACACCACCGTACATGCGGTTCCGCATACGGCTCTTTCTTCCAAGCCTTCCATATACACATACGTATTCGACGCCTTAACCATTCATCAGCTCTAACAAGCAATTGTCGCATTTCGGCAAGGTGATAATAACCTATCCACCCTCTTATGTATTCTTTCAGTTTCTGCTTTCTCTTGGCATACCCCCAACCATTACTACGACTAGTCAAGAGTTTTAATCTCGCCTTCATCTTCATTTTTGATTTGGGATGAACCGTGAGTTTGCATTTTCCTTTCTGCATATAACAAGGAGTAGTCTAAGTATTTCACAGCGCGAACATAAGACGCGACTGTCTTTTCCTTGTTCACTTTCAAATGCAACTTACTTTCTATAAAACGAGTGATGGTTGCTTTCACACGCATTGCAGCCCTTTTGGACTTACAAAATATCATCGCATCGTCTGCATAACGCACAAAGGGGTGTCCTCTATGTTCAAGTTCTTTATCCAATTCATTGAGCATGATGTTGCTTAACAATGGACTAAGAGGACCGCCTTGCGGAGTTCCTACCTCGTTCATTTCAAAGACCCCATGGTTCATTACACCACTACGAAGATATTTGTGTATAAGACTGATTACTCGGCCGTCCTTTATCGTACGACTGAGTATTTCTATGAGTTTATTATGACTTACGGTATCAAAGAAGCGTTCAAGGTCTAAATCTACTACGTAGACATACCCCCCGTTTACTATATCTTCTGTGCTTTGTGCAGTGCGTCATGGCAGCTTTTTCGAGGACGGAAGCCGAAGCTTGACCTCGAGAATTTGCGCTCATAGTGGGGCATCAGTGCTTGGTTGATGGCTTGTTGCACTAACCGGTCTACCACTGTGGGTATTCCTAATAGGCGTTTCTTGCCATTGTCTTTAGGTATCTCTTCCCTCCTGACTGGATTAGGACGGTATGAACTGTCAAGCAAATAACTTATTAGCAATTCCTTATTGGCTAAAAGCCATGAAAGCAGTTGTTCATATGACATTTTGTCGATACCGCCACATACTTTATTCCGCATCACGCATTTATATGCTCGATTAAGATTTTCGGGATTAAGAATTTGCTCTAATACATGTTCTTTGTCGAATGGTACTTCCAAGATGTTGTCTTCATGTATCCACATGAAAGTCTGCACTCCCTCATACCATTCAGTTTCCGACCTTTCTCTCAGAGGGTAGTCATTGGCTTGAACCATTGTTTTCTGCATTCGTTCTTTCGGTACATTTCAATTACTTTCGTTTAATTATTAGGTTCAGCCCTTCATGTGAAACTATCGACTGTCACATTACTATGGCCTCGGCTGACTTCTTACGGCAAGCTTTACTCCATGACTTTCGTAGAAGAATAACTATTCGTCATGTCCGTAAGACCTCCTCGGATAAGAGCATTATCTTTCCATCTTATACCTACTTCATTTACACCGACCATTCCGAATAGCTATGGGACTTTGATTTGTTTTGCAATCTTATCCATGGTCTGATGCCTTGTATGAAGTTTCTGTTCGTTAGGTCAGATGTTTGCCACCAGCTTCCTTCAGATTTCACCTCACAACGAAAGGGGTAAAGGTTTATTTTCTAACCTTTACCCCTATTCAGCTACTGGATGCTATACGTTTACAACCTTTACAATCAAGCCATGTTTCCAAGCCATTTTAATCATGTTTTTTGTGCCACGCGACTTACCGTCCCAAAAGGCAACCAAAGTGCCAGCCATACGAGCCATTTGCTCATTTCGCCGCGGACCAGCCGATCGCCCATACGTTTTCCAGTCGGCAGGAACAATACGCAAAGGCAGATTGTGTTCGTGCGCAAATCGTTCGCCGAGAGCGTCCACCCCCGTTGCACCACCCGAAATAATTTCGATTTCTAACTTGCCGATAAACTTGCCGATATAGTTCATCATTTCTTTTTCAACAACTGAGTAGTCGTTAAAATTACGACAACCTGCAATAATAATGTGCATCATATTTGAAATAAATTATAGAACGTGTATATATCTTTATACGATTAAAGATTTCGCATATCGTTGTTTTGGGCAGTTTGTCTGCAAAAAGTCCGCAGAATTTATTATTATTAGACCGATTTTTTTGATTTGTTGATTTTTTGATTTATATTTGCAAAGAAATGATTAGTAAAACCTATCTTAGGTATATTTGGCTCATCGATACAATTGACAAGTCAAGAATACCTCTCGATTTTGAACATATCGTTAAGCTATGGCAAGCATCTCCTTATGCTTATATGGGCGGTCTATCCATCCGCACCTTTCACGAGCATCGCAAGGGCATCAAAGAGATGTTTGACATTGACATCGCATGCGACAAATCTTCATTGTTCACATACTATATCAAAAATCCTGAAGTGCTCAAAAAGAATACTTACGCACAAATGCTATTGCGTAAGTATAGTGTTCCACAAGATTTCTCAACCTTTAGCATGATGCGCGACCGTATTATATTAGAGGAAATACCACACGGAACGGCCTACTTCGACGCCATCATTGAAGCCATGCGAAACAATACTGAAGTTGTAATTGACTATCAACGTTATGAAGGGAAACTTGAAACGCTAACGTTACAACCTTATGCGCTGAAAGTATACAACAGGAGATGGTATGTGCTTGGTTACATAAAAGAAAAAGAGGCCATTAGGCATTTGGCATTAGAACGATTTATTGACTTTCATGCTACAAACATTCAGTTTGATTTTCCGAAAGACTTCATACCCCGAAAGTACTACGATAATGTTGTGGGAATTTATGTGAATGACCAATTGCCCCTTGAAAAATTAAAAATCAGAGTATACGGTGTAGAAGTGGAATATTTGCAAATGTTGCCTTTACATAAATCGCAATGTGAAGTTAAATCAAAATACGGCGAATACGCCGAGTTTACGTATCGTGTATATCTAACACCCGATTTAAAATCAAAGCTATTGGCTTTAGGCTCTCACGTTGAAGTATTAGAGCCACTTGAATATCGCGAAAAGATTATGTCTGAAATTAAGGATGCATTGAATCGGTACCTTATGAAAAGCTAAAAAACTCTACATATCAAAGAGAGCCTGTCGTTTTTCAAAGCGTGATGTGGAAAATGACAGAGCGTTTTATGAATCTGCTTTCTTCATCTGAGCGTGATGAAATGAATGAAAGAATCAATACGCTCAAAGAAGAAACCAACAGATGCCATGAAATGTTCAACACACTCATTAACAAAGTGGGTTGGAGTAACATGCAGTTTGAAACACTTCATTACAACGACATATTAGGCGAAATAAAACCTAGCAAATATTACAACGACTTTTGTAAGAGATATTTCTTTGAATAGGTACTTTTACAATCTCTACAAAAGTTTGAGAAGGAACATGAGGGGCTGAGAGAGGAGCTGAAATAAGCTAACGTTCAACTTCTCAAACAATATGTGCTATGATTAAAGCTATCGTAATAGTTATCGTCTTGACCATAGTCATAGGTACTTACGTGAAGATTAATCGATGCATTGTCTCTTAATCTACAATTTTAAATGCGTTACTTTGGATATTATTAATTCTGATGTAACGCATTTTTTATAGACTCAACCACAGTTAGAGAAGTTGCAGAGATAGCCGAACACATATCAAGTGTAAAGAGAAGTATACAGGCCTTGCTGATGAAGTTATGAAGTAACTAAATTTCAACAGGTATACTAACACAAAAAATCCTCCATAACCCAAATAGATTATGGAGGATTATATTTTATAACTGATTATCTAAGAATCAATTACTTCTTGTTGAGAGCGAGGTCAGCCTTAACTGCGCAAGCTACAGAGCAACCTACCATGGGGTTGTTACCAATACCGAGGAAGCCCATCATCTCAACGTGTGCGGGAACTGAAGAAGAACCTGCAAACTGAGCGTCAGAGTGCATACGACCCATAGTGTCGGTCATACCATAAGAAGCAGGACCTGCAGCCATGTTATCGGGGTGAAGTGTACGACCTGTACCACCACCTGAAGCTACGCTGAAGTAAGGCTTACCAGCGAGTACGCGCTCCTTCTTGTAAGTACCTGCAACAGGGTGCTGGAAACGAGTGGGGTTAGTAGAGTTACCAGTGATTGAAACATCTACGTCTTCCTTCCACATAATAGCTACACCTTCGCGAACGTCGTCAGCACCATAGCAGTTTACCTTAGCACGGGGACCATCGCTATAAGCAGTTTCCTTAACAACCTTGAGTTCGCCAGTGTAGTAGTCGAACTTAGTCTGTACGTAAGTAAAACCATTGATACGGCTGATAATCATAGCTGCGTCCTTGCCAAGACCGTTGAGGATGCAACGGAGTGGTTTGTCAGCAGGACGGCTCTGGTTAGCCATTTGAGCAATCTTGATAGCACCTTCAGCAGCTGCAAAACTTTCGTGACCAGCGAGGAAGGCGAAGCACTTAGTCTCAGGAGAGAGCAAACGTGCTGCAAGGCGACCGTGACCGATACCAACCTTACGATCGTCAGCTACAGAACCAGGGATGCAGAATGCCTGAAGACCTTCGCCAATGTACTCAGCAGCTTCAACAGCGTCCTTAGCTTTTTCCTTCAATGCGATAGCAGTACCTACAACGTAAGCCCACTTAGCGTTCTCAAAGCAGATCATCTGTGTGCTTTCGCACTCCATGTAAGGATCAATGCCGTAAGATTCGCAAATCTGGTTAGCCTCTTCAATATCTTTGATGCCGTGCTTATTAAGAGCAGCGAGAATCTGCTTCATGCGACGGTCCTGGCTTTCAAACTTTACTTCTCTAATCATTTTTGTGTTCCTCCTTAATCTTTACGTGGGTCAATAGATTTAACTGCGCCCTGCTCGGCAGTAGTGCGGCCATAGTGACCTGTTACACTCTTAAGAGCTTCGTTGGCATCAACGCCCTTCTTGATAGCGTCCATGAACTTGCCCATGTGAACAAATTCGTAGCCAATTACTTGGTCGTCCTTATCGAGGTACATCTTAGTGATGTAACCTTCAGTGAGCTGGAGGTAACGAGTACCCTTAACCTTAGTACCATAGAGTGTACCCATCTGGCTGATGAGACCCTTACCGAGGTCTTCAAGACCAGCACCAACTACGAGACCACCTTCTGAGAAGGCGCTCTGAGTACGGCCGTATACGATCTGAAGGAAGAGCTCGCGCATTGCTGTATTGATAGCATCGCAAACGAGGTCGGTGTTGAGAGCTTCGAGAATAGTCTTGCCAGGAAGGATTTCGCTGGCCATAGCTGCTGAGTGAGTCATACCAGAGCAACCGATGGTTTCAACCAAGCACTCTTCGATAACGCCTTCCTTCACGTTCAATGTAAGCTTACATGCACCCTGCTGAGGAGCACACCAACCCACACCGTGAGTAAGACCTGAGATGTCCTTGATTTCTTTTGCTTGTACCCACTTGCCTTCTTCAGGGATAGGAGCGGGACCATGGTTGGGGCCTTTGGCAACACAACACATGTTCTGTACTTCGTGTGAATATTCCATGTTTTGAGTTTTGGTATTTAATAGAATACTGATTTTCTTGTGCAAAGTTACACCATCTTTTGCTAAATTGCAAAAAGATATTTGTGTTTTTTCGACTAAAATGTAGCTTATTTCACCGAAATATTGCCTTCCGCATGGAATCCGCGCAAGAAATCGGCTATTTGCATACGTTTTTTACCTGCCAACTGTATTGTGAGCAAATGTTGGTAACCGTCAACCTGTGCCACCTTAAAGTAGGTTTTACCGTCGGTTAATACGGTACCTATGGGTTCTGTCACTTCGCAGAAGTCCTTACTTGTGGCATACACCTTAAGCACAGAAGTCTTGCCATTATAAGTTAACTCGGTCCATGCTGCTGGATAAGGTGAAAGTCCGCGCACGAAATCGTAAGTACGCTTTACTCCCTGTGTCCAATCTATTCGACATGTTTCCTTGAATATTTTAGGTGCAGGACGTAAAGGTTCGTCTGTTTGCAACTCCGACTGCGGAATGGGGGTTACTGTGCCTGCCAATATATTATCAACAGTTTCTACCACCAAGTCGCTGCCTAAATGCATTAACTTGTCGTGTACATCTTCCACGTTGTCGGCATCAAGAATTGGCACGGGGACACGCTGTATCACGCTTCCGGTATCAATATCATGATCAAGGAAGAATGTTGTAATACCTGTTTCGGTATCGCCATTAATAATCGCCCAGTTTATAGGAGCTGCACCACGATATTGAGGCAACAAAGCTGCATGCAAATTAAATGTGCCATAACGTGGCATATTCCATACCACCTCAGGCAACATGCGAAAAGCTACCACAATCTGTAAGTCGGCTTGCAGCGAGCGCAGTTCTTCCACAAATTCGGGGTCTTTCAGTTTAGCTGGTTGCAATACACGTAAACCATGTGCCACGGCATACTTCTTTACAGGCGAAGCCGAAAGTTCGTTTTGGTGACGACCAATGGGCTTGTCGGGCATCGTAATTACACCCACAATATTATAGCCACCTTCTACAAGTTTCGACAAGGGTTCCACCGCAAAATCGGGGGTTCCCATATATACTATTCTTAAATCTTTCTTTTCTGTCATTCTTCTAAATCTTATTTTTCTGCAGTATACATCGTGCTTAGTCCAAATGTAAAGCGCTTGAATTTCACGTCTTTAAATCCAGCTTTTTCAAGTATACCTTTCATCACTTCGCCTTGAGGAAAAGCTTCCATTGTGGCAGGCAGATAAGCATATGCCTTACTGTCGCGCGAGATAAGTTTACCCAACGTGGGCATCAACACATGCGAGTAGAGCCAAAACATTTGCTTCATAGGAAAACGCACAGGTGAGGTCAATTCAATAATCACCAATCGTCCACCTGGACGCATCACACGACGCATCTCTCGCAGTCCACGATCAAGGTCTTCGAAATTGCGCACACCATACGCTACCATCACCGCGTCAAAAGAATCATCGGCAAAAGTAAGGTGCATGCAATCTTCTTTTTCAAAGCGAATCACCTTGTCTAATCCTGCCACCTTTACCTTTTCGCGTCCCACATTCATCATGCCTTCTGAAAGGTCGGCTCCAACTAACTCTGTGGGATTCAACTCACGTGCTGCAAGCATGGCAAAGTCGCCTGTACCTGTAGCCACATCTAAGATGCGTTGTGGTGCATAAGGCTTCAACGAATTAACTGCTGCACGGCGCCATTTTTTATCTATGCCCAACGAAAGGGCATGGTTAAGCATATCGTAAGAATGGGCTATACCATCGAACATACGTTCTACCTGTGCGCCCTTGGCTTCTGTGTTGTTATAAGGGGTTATCTCCTCTTGTTTATAAGTGGTCATGCTTCTTTTTCCTTTTTGTTTTCGCTAAACATCAGGGCAAACAATATAAACACAACCAAGGCATACCCTGCAAAAATCATCCAGCAAGTTGTCCAATCACCCACAAGGTGTCCCGATTCATTCCAATGACAATAGTGATTAATAACTTTGCCTGCGAGCAATGTACCGATTGTTGCACCTAAACCGTTGGTCATAAGCATAAACAAACCTTGTGCCGATGCCTTTACTTTGGGGTCACACTCATTGTCTACAAACAAACCACCCGACACATTGAAGAAGTCGAAAGCCACACCATAAACAAGGCATGAAAGCACAAACAATATTACACCAGGGAAGGCAGGATTACCCAAACCAAAGAATCCAAAGCGAAGTACCCAAGCAAACATTGCAATTAGCATTACCACCTTTATACCAAAACGACGCAAAAAGAAGGGAATAAAGAGGATGCATACAGCCTCAGCTACCTGACTAATTGACACAAGTAATGTAGCATTATTTGCAGCAAACGAATTGGGCACTACTTCTTTAAAGCTTGTAATAAAGGGTGTAGCATATCCATTAGTTACTTGCAATGACATGCCAAGCATACACGAGAAGATAAAGAACAATGCCATACGTTTAGTTTTGAACAACTTAAAAGCATCCAAACCAAAGGCTTCGTAGAGCGACTGATTCTGCGTTTTCTCCAAACGACACTTGGGTAAAGTCATACAATAAGCAAAAAGCAATATACCCAACACACCCGATACTAAGAACTGCATGTGGGTCAGCTGGAACTTATTATTATCTTCTAACAACGTAAAGCCAAATGCACCTGTGGTTGTTGCACAATTTACAAACCACATCGTAGCAATAAAACCTACAGTACCAAACACACGGATTGGCGGAAAGTCTTTTACCGTGTCAAGTCCATGATTTTTGAGCAACGTAAATGCTGTAGTATTAGAGAGTGCAAGGGTCGGCATATAGAACGCCACGCTCAATGTGTAGAGCGTCATAAAGGTTGTGATATTAGGCATTGCATTTTGTTCGCCCATACCCCACAGAGCTATCATAAACAAACCTGCCACAAGGTGACAAATGCCAAGCAAACGCTGAGGCTGTACATAACGGTCTGCCACAATACCCATCAGGGTAGGCATAAAAATTGAAACAATGCCCTGGATGGCATAAAACCACGAAATGTATTCGCCCATGCCAGCCTTTCCCAAATAATTGCCCATAGAGGTGAGGTAAGCACCCCACACGGCAAATTCTAGAAAGTTCATCACAATGAGGCGAACTTTCAAGTTTGAAGTGTTTATCATTTTTGTATGTATTTTTTATAATTTCAATTGATCTGTTTGGCGTGTAAATATTTACACTAAACTCTTAGTTAGAAAGAGTATAAAGCTACATTCAGAATTATCCTGTTAGTATATGAAAAAGAAGTTAGTAACAAAAGTATTTTACACTCCCTTTTTATACATTATACCCCAAGAACTTTTTTATTCTAAATTCCCTTTACCACCTCCTCTACAGCCTCACGCAGTGTTTTTTCGCTTACACTTTCTGTAAAGCATTTTCTAACTGTTCCACTCACGTCCGAAACATACACACGAGGGATGGTGCTTGTAGCAAACAAACCATATACATCTTTTGTTTCTTGTGCCGAATAAGGTAGAGTCAATGCGTTTTCAGTCCAAAATTTTTGAATCGACATGGCACCTTCTGCCCTACTAATACACATAAACTGCACCTTTGCACCATAGTCTGCATAAACTTTCTGCACAATAGGCAATTCCCGGCGACAATCACCGCACAGCGTATTAAAGAAAACAATAACCGAAGCTTTGCCCTGCAACGACGAACTACTTATATGCGTCCCGTCATTCATCGTTACCTCGAAGTGTGGCAACTTCTGCCCCACCCTAACGATATCGGCATTAGCCGTAGTTTCCACCTTCCCTAAGCACGATGTCAGCATGCAAAGTGCGGTTGCCAAATAGAGTATAAAATGTTTCATTGTGCAAATGTACAAAAAGGATTTATAAGTTGAAAATATTAGAGTTTAAAAGTGAAGGAGGTTATTCTGATGATTAACGATGAAATAGAAATAAAATAACAAGAAAAAGACGGAGCACCAGTAAAAAACCGTGTCTGATTATTTGAGTAAGATTAATATTTCACGCGCCAACCTCACCCCGAATGGGTAGGGTGTTCAAAATCTATAATATTTTTCCGCACGGTTTTGAGGGTGTTTTGACATTGTAAATAGTTGATATTCAACAAGAACAAACGCAGAAAACGCCTCAATTCGTGTATTATTTTAATGGGTTACCCCGTTA
>UQQN01000018.1 GCA_900543155.1 uncultured Prevotella sp. | reverse complement strand
TATCTCACCCCTAACGGGGTAACCCATTAAAATAATACACGAATCGAGGCATTTTCTGCGTTTGTTCTTGTTGGATATGAACTATTTACGATATCATTTTTTCAAAACCATGCAGAAAAACATTATGGATTTTGAACACCCTACCTAACGGGCTAATCCTTAATAATATATCCTTCACATTCGTTAACTGCAATTTAAGAAAAATTTCGAGTGACAAAGTGACACCTAAGTGATTGATTATCAATACTTTTAGGTGTCACTTGTCACTTGTCACTTTCGCTTTCACCACAGATTTTGGGCAGAAAGTCCTACTTTTCGAAAGAAAACTTGCGTCATAAAAATATAGAACTTGCGTTCTTGTTCTACGAAACGGCTATGAACCCCTAATTCACAAAGTTCCACGAAATGCCGAAATGAATGGTCATTCGGTTGAGGGGGTAGTGGGGCACAAGGAAGGGGTTGCCTGCGCCTGATGTGTAGTTGAGATGTGATGCCTTAACGTAGAAACGGGTGCGCTTTAGGTGAAAGTTTACGTAGGCATTGACTATGGGATAGTTGCCCAACTTTATGGCATAATCGCCATCTTGCGCAGCATATTGTCCAATGATGGGGGAGTAGGTGGGTGCTTTGTAGCGTGTGAAGTAACGCACATCTACGCCCAACTCGGTGCGCAACACCTTGGCAATGCGAAAGAGTAGGTAGACATTGCTGTAGGCATTGAACGTGGGCACTGGGAGTATGTCGCTGTTTGTGGTGGCTTGATAGGTCAATTCGTTTTGCCAGTTGAATATGCCCAAGTGCAAGTGATGCATGAGTGAAACCTCGAGCAACTGCAAGTTTTTATTGGCTTGTGCCACGCTTACAGAGTGGTGGTAAGAGGTGATGTTGTCGGTTCCGGTAAAGGGGGTGAGCTTTTCTTGAAAGTAGAGGTAATTCTGTACGTTTTCAAGCGAAACGCGCAGACGAGTGTCTTTGTAGCGGAGTTCGCCCTGCACACGCGAGTGAAGCATTTTGTGAAGGTCGGAGTTGTGCCAATAGGCATTACGACCTATGTAGTGGCGGTAGTAGAACGAGGGTCGTTCGTTGCGAACAAAGGCGTTCACGTCTAAATGGAGGGAGTCGCGCTTCAGGGGGATGTTGAGTTGCAAATTAGCCTCGGCATTGAATTCGCCCCAATCGGTTCCTGTGGTTCGCACTTCGCCCAATACATCGTAGCGAATAAATTTGTTTTGCTGCGAAAGAAGTTGTCCGCCAAGGGTAATGTAGTTTTCGTTGAAGCGTGTTCTTTCTGTAAGGTCGGTAATGTTTGGCAAACGAAAGCCAAATTGATGGAACTCGTGTTTGCCATATAGGCGAAGCCCCATTTTCATCCAACGATTCATGCCTTCGTGTAGTTCCATGGCAAAGGTGTTTTCAACGCCAATGTGGTGGGTGCGCTCAAAGGTGAAGTCGGTGAAGTCTGCGGGTCGGGCATAGGGCAAGAAGAAGTCGTTAAAGTAGCCAGCATCGTTAATGCCGTTAGCTTGGTTGACCATGAACTTGCGTGTGTTGTCGTCGATGCGCAGGGTGTGAATGAAACTGCTTACGGGCACAAACTCGCGTGTAATTTTTAGGCTGTCGGGCTGTGATTTTGCCAGGTCTTGAGATGTAGACGCTTGTCCCGGAATGCGAGGTTGAGGGCTGTGTGTAAGGGTGTCGGCAGCAAGTAGGGTACTGTCTTGGAGTGTCTGGTTTTTAGCCACGGGCTTGGGAGCTGGCACGATATGGCCTTTGGCATCGCGATAGCGGTGGAAACCAAGGCTATAACGATGGGTAAGGTAGAAGAGGTTGCCCCCAATTTTGTTCCATGCACGATCTAAGTTGATGGGCATGTCGGCTGTGCCGTAACGGGTGGGGAAGGTTTCGGGACGCTTTACGTAGTCGTCGGATTCAATGCCACCATTTTCGCGATTCTTTAGGTAGGTGTGCTGAAAATAGGTGTGCATTTGGTATTTTTCGTCGCGGTATGAGGCGTAGAGCGTTCCGTCGAAATGGGCGGTAGATTGGGCTTGGTAGTAACCACGACCATAGAGGTAGTCGGCTTTGAAACCCAGTCCTAATTTTTTACCTGCATTCACCGAGAAAAGAGCCTTAATGCGGTCTTCGCCATTTTGCTTGTTGCCACACGAGTGGTAGGTGAGGTTGGTAAAAGGCGACTTTGTGTTGGTGAAGAGCAAATCTTGTGTAGACTTTAAAAAGAAGTCGTAGGGGAGGGTGAAGATGAATGGGTGGTTTTGCATGTTGGCGCCTTGCTCGGTAAAGTAGCGGCTGATGCGTGGTGCACCCAGGTTGCCTGTAAAGTTGTAGTGCGCATTGATGCCTTCGGTTTGGTTCTCGTTTTGAAAACCATGTGGGATGGTGTCGTAGGTGGCAGGCTTGATGTCGCCGAAACGATTGTTGATGCGCCAAACGTAAATGCCCTCGGGCACATCGGTTGTTTCGGTGCTATCGCTGCTGAAGCCGCTTTTGCGGTTTTGTGCATCGTCGTTAAGATAGGGGTTGAGCGTGTGCACGTTTTGTGCCTTTGCTTGAAGCACAAAGGCAAATGCCATCAGTAGGCAAACCAACGGGGAGATAATGAACTGTTTCATTCAGCTTTATTTGATGTATTTCTTCAAGAAAGGCGCTGCGGTTTCGTCGCCTAACTCGATGGCTTTTTGCAGATATTTTTGGGCTTGGGTTTTGTGTTTGAGTTCGCCATGTGCAATGCCCATAATTTTGTAGCAGTCGGTGTTTTGTGGTTGCACCTGAAGTACTTTTTCGGCTGCATGGGCGGCGGCTTCAAATTCGCCAATGTTGAGCAAGAAGGCTGCTTTTTCTACTTGGTAGAACTCGGGCTGCTTAGATTGGGTGATGGCGCTGTTGTAGTCGTCGAGTGCTTGCTGATACATGCGTGCTTTTTCTTCGGCTTGGGCACGAAGGTAGTAGAAGCGTTCGTTCAAATTGCGCGGACCTACAAGTTGCTCGTAGGTGTTATAGTCTTTCACTGCTTCGCGATATTGCTGGGCACGGAGCAAGCGTTGTGAGCGCTCAAGGTAGTATTGTGCAAACTGGGCACCAGAGTTTTGGGGTATGTGAGCAATGCAGCTGTCGAGCAATGCCAACACTTGTGGGGTGTCGCCTTGTGCAAGTTCGAGTGTGCGAGCTGCCCAAAAGTAGGTGTCGCTCGAGGCAAATGTTTTGTTGTGGCAAGCACGGGCAAAGTTTTCGTAGGCTTCTTTGTATTGTCGTTTGGCAAAGTAGCATTTGCCTTTGTGTGCTAAGTAGAGTGCACTCGGTGTGGCTGCATAGGCTTTATCAGCCTCGGCAATGGCAAGGGTGAGTGTCCAAGGGGTGTAGGCTTGGAGTGTATCTTTGCCTTGTGCTGCGATGTGGCGATAAATTTGGTTGCTCAAGGCATAGTGGATGTCGGCAGCGGTCATGGCAGTGGTGTCTTGACAGTTGGCGGCACATTGTAGTGCGGTGTTAAAGTCGGCTTCAGCTTGTGCAAATTGTGCCTTGCTTGCTAAGAAATTAGCGCGCACTACATAGCCGTCGGGCAGTGTGGGGAAGGCTTGCACGTAGTCTTGACATGCTGTGACAAAAAGTGTAGAGTCGGCTTGCGGATACATATAAAGAAAGCTGAGTGCGTCGCGCTGATTGGTGGGGAGTGCCTTGGGCAGATGGAGCGTGGCAAGGTCGGCATTAAAGGCATCGGTTACCTTTATGCCCATGTCGTTGAAGAAACGTGCATCGATGGCACATGCTCCTGTGGCGTCTTTTGCTACATTTTTTTGTACAACCGCTACGATGTTTCCCTCCTCGTCGGTAAGCGGACAGGTGAGGTGGGTGTCGGTATTTGCGATATTGGTGTAGTAGTAAGTATAGTTGTTGTAGGGTTCGGCACGCTCAATGCTGACGGGGGTACTCACTGTTTTTTTGTTTGTGGTGTATTGCCACATTTGCAAGTTTGCCCCTTTGCTTGAGGCGGTGGTGCTGATGTGGAAATAGTAACCTTTTTTGGGTGCTTCGGTAAGGTTGAAGAGCACAAGATCGGTAGTAGAATTGGCTCCGAGTATGCGGTGGAGTGGGTATTTGTTTCCTTTAAAATCTACGACCTCGGCTTTATAGGCATCTTTCAGTGCGCTATATGCTGTGGCTACTTGGGTGCTGTTGCCTACGAAAAAGGCATTGGCTGTGCCGAGTTGTTGCCCTTGTGCGTTGTATGTAATGAGTTTCAGCATGGCTTTATAAGCCTCTTTGTGGGTATTGGCAGCCCACGAAAGTTGACAAGGCAATGTAGCCATGCAGAGTAATGATGTGAATATGTATTTTTTCATTGTAGCGTTTGAATTGAATGTGGAAAAATGGGGTATTTATGCGGTTGCATATTCTTGCCTGCCAGTTTATCTTTGAATGAGTGCTTTGGCATTTTCGATGGCGGCATCGGTAAGTTTGGCACCCGAAAGCATGTGTGCGATTTCTTCGATGCGCTGTGTTTCGTTGAGTGTTTCGATGTGGCTGTGTGTGGTGCCTGCGGTGTCTTCTTTGTATACGCGCAAATGGTTGTTGCCCAATGCGGCAATTTGTGGAAGGTGGGTGATGCAGAGCACTTGGCAATGTGCTGATATTTGGCTCATTACTTGTGCCATGCACTCTGCCATGGTGCCTGAAACTCCTGTATCGATTTCGTCGAATACGATGGTGGGTAATGCGGTGCGTTGGGCAATGAGGCGCTTGAGGGCTAACATGAGACGGGCAATTTCACCACCTGAGGCAATAGAACTGACGTCTTGCAAGGGCACATTTTTGTTTGCCGAGAAGTTGAACACTACCTTATCGGCACCTGTAATGTCGGGGAGGGGACGTGGGGTAATGTTGAGTTCGATGCGAGCATTGGGCATTCCTAACTTTTGCAGCGTATCCACAAGCTCGTGTTGCATAGCTGTGGCTGCCTTTTTGCGTGCTTTGGTGAGTTGTGCTGCTGTGTGGTTGCGCATTGCACGCAGATTTTGAACCTCTGCGGTTTGACGCTTGATGTCGTCGTCGATGTTCTCGATGTCGTCGATGTTGCTTTGCAGGGTTTGAGCGATGTGTAGCAACTCTTGCACGGTTTGCACTTGGTGGCGTTGTTCGAGATTGTAGATGAGGCTGAGACGCTCTTCTACGTAGGTTAGGCGTTGCGGATCGTATTCAATCTGTGCACCACTGCTGTCTATTTCTGCCTCGATATCGTCTATTTCGATGCGGGCACTTTGTAAACGCTCGGCTAATTGTGTTGCTTGTGGAAAGTTGTCGGCTATCTCGTGGAGTGCATCGGCTGCTTGGCGCAGATTTTGCGACACACTGCACTCGTCGTTAGTGAGTAAACTTTGTGCACGAGATAATTTGAGTTTGATGTCTTCAGCGTGTTCAAGTAAATGCTGCTCGCTTTCGAGTTCTTCTTGCTCATCCTCCTTGAGTTGTGCCTCGTTGAGTTGTGTGAGTTGAAATTGCATGTACTCTTGGTCGGTACGTCCTTTTGCTGCTTTTTCTTCGAGTTGTTTAAGTACTTGTTCGGCTTGTCGACATTGGTTGAAGAGGCATTTATAGTCTGCTACTAACTGGGGTTGATTTGCCATGATGTCGAGCGTGTCGATTAAAAAGTGCTCGTTGCGAATAAGTAGGTTTTGGTGTTGCGAGTGAATGTCGATAAGCGAGTTGCCTAACTCTTTAAGTTTGCTGGCAGTGACGGGTGTGTCGTTAATGAAGGCACGGCTTTTGCCTGATTGCATGACTTCGCGTCGAACAATGCAGTCGTTGACATCGTAGTCAATATCGTTTTCGGCAAAGAAAGCCTCCAACCCCAAACCCTGGATTTGGAAGGAAGCTTCAACCATACATTTTTTTTCGTTGGTTTGAATAGACTTGGCGTCGGCACGACCTCCTAACAGGAGGTTGAGGGCACCTAACATGATGCTCTTGCCAGCACCTGTTTCGCCCGTAATGACAGAGAAGCCCGACTTAAAATCAATGTCGAGATGCTCTATAAGTGCATAATGTTGTATGGTGAGATGTTGAAGCATTTTCTTATTTTGTTGTTTGTGTGAATGGAGTGGGGAAGGTGGGGAGTATTTTATGGATTTTGTTCTTTCGAATTGATTATTTGTGTTGTATTACACTGATAATTAATGAATTATAGCAGCTTATTTGATTAAGAACTATAAGCTGGCTATATCTTAAGAACTCTTTTATACCCCAGTGATTGGTTTCCCGTTTTACTTACATCTTCATTTCCCTCCAATAAGAATTTTGTGAGGGATTGATGCGTCCTAAAGTACCGATGATTTCGTCTTTTTCGTTGGCTGTGCCATGTCCCTTGTAGATGTTGATTAACTCATCACGCTTAAACTCTGTGAAGATTTGCGGAAGCGGACAGAGTGATTTATTTTCGTAAGCCTTTTTGAGAAGTCCTAAGGCCTTGGTGATGCCAGCACGACCACGTTCAGCATTTTCGCTCATTACGTCTAATCCTTGTCGGTAGTAGGTATATTGCATTTCGCGTAAAGGCTGCATACTTCCGTCTAAAAGGTCGGTAATGATGGCATGGCGATTCTTGTTATTCTCGAAAGCTTTCCATCCTTTTTCGCTCAACCCTTGTGCATTGGTCACAATGTTTTGTGCTGTTTGCAGATATTCAGTGCCACCTAAGGGAGACATGGCGTCCATGTCGGTGCCAATAATTAAGTAGACGTAGTAGGCAAGAGTAGCCGTAAGGTTGTTGTCGATTACGTCTGGGCGAAAGTCAATTTGGTCGTATTCTTGATAATTGAAGTTGAAATTGACATCGTTAAAAGCAAACGTGGTAGTGGTGTAGGTGGCGCCATACACCGGACGATTGCTTTGCACATTGAGCGTACATTGAAAACTGTTTTCGGAGGGCGAATATTTCTTTACCGTGATGGCAAAGTTGCAACCAATGCGTTCGTTTTTCTTGAATTGCATATTGGTCCATTGTCTCTCGTTGAGAAACTGTTCGAGTGTGGTTTTCAGTGTTTCAAAAACTGAGGTACTCGTGCCTTGCACCTGCTGGTGATTGATAGTGACACGTGCATCAAGTTCTTGTGCAGAGAGTGTTGCCGTGTAGATAAGCATTGCAACGATGCAACACATTATTTGCAAAAAACGTGGATACATGGTTGTGAGGTTTTAGAGGGGGAATGAGCACTTTAAATGCTATAAAAAATCAACTATATCGGCTGCTACCTCAGTTTTGCTCTTGAGTTCGAAGGCTTTTTTCTGACCATTAGCAAAGAGTAGTGTAACTTGGTTGGTATCGTAAGCAAAGCCTGCGCCCGGTGTGCGGAGTGAGTTGAGCACGATAAAGTCGAGATTTTTGCGTTTTAGTTTGTCGAGTGCGTGACTCTCTTCATCGTTTGTTTCGAGAGCAAAGCCTATTAACTTTTGTCCTTCGCGCTTGCATTTGCCCAATTCTTTGGCAATGTCGTGTGTGGGGACAAGGTCAAGATGCAGTCCGCCCGAACCTTCGCGTTTAATTTTTTGCTCGGCAACAGAGGCTGGCGTAAAGTCTGCCACGGCTGCACAGAGAATGGCGGTGTCGCATTGACTGAAACGTGTGGTGGCAGCTTTGTACATATCGCTGGCACTGGTAACGTCTGTGCGGTGGATGTTGGGGTGGTGTGCTTGTAAAGCTACAGGACCTGCTATTAACTCTACTTCAGCACCACGGCGTGCGCATTCTTCGGCTAAAGCAAAGCCCATTTTGCCGGTAGAGAAATTGCCGATAAAGCGCACCGCATCAATCTTTTCGTAGGTGGGACCTGCTGTGATCAATACGCGACGCCCTGTTAAATCGTTGGGGTGTTTGGTTGCCTCTTGCGCTTTGAAGAACTCGTCGATGGTCTTGAAAATGGTTTCGGGTTCTTCCATACGTCCCTTGCCCACGAGGTGACTTGCTAATTCTCCGCTGGCAGCTTCGATAATGTGGTTGCCAAATGCACGAAGGGTTTGCATGTTTGCTTGTGTGGCAGGGTGGCGATACATGTCAAGATCCATTGCGGGGGCAATGAACACGGGGGCTTTCATTGAAAGATAAGTGGTGATGAGCATATTGTCGGCAATGCCGTTTGCCATTTTGCCCAATGTGGATGCTGTGCATGGGGCTATGACCATGGCATCAGCCCAAAGTCCGAGTTCCACATGGCTATTCCACGAACCATCGCGGTTAGAGAAAAACTCGCTAATAACGGGTTTTGAGGTGAGGGTAGAGAGTGTGACGGGGGTAATAAATTCTTTGCCTGCAGGGGTAATAACTACCTGTACTTCGGCTCCTGCTTTAATGAATAAGCGGATAAGTGAACATGCCTTGTAAGCGGCGATACTACCCGTAATGCCCAATACTATTTTTTTACCTTTCATTCTTTTTGCTATATAAAACTAATAGTTTAATGATGTGGCTTAATCTCGCTGAAAATCAGCTTGATTGACATTGTTAAACTATTTGTGAGGTGCAGTTTCTGTTATGCCATTCTTAGTTTGATGCGCATAAAAGTTTGTTTGGTGTTTTGCGTAAAGTCGCCTTGCATTACCCATGAAAAATAACCAGGGTCGCGACGTAGCACTTCGGTTACGGCGCGTCCGCGATACTTGCCAAAGTTGATGGTTTCTACGCCTTGGTCGTTATAGACAATTCGACCGGCTAAATCGACGTTACGATTACGACGTGAAAATTCTGCCAAGAAGGGTACAGAATTTTTCAGTGTTTCGGCATAACGGTCGAGTTGCGCTTCGAGCACTTCGAGTGTGGCGCGTGTGTCAGCCTCGGCGGTGTGTGCATCGGTAAGGTCTTTATGGCAATAAAATTTGTAGGCGGCAGTGAGGTCGCGCTTTTCCATTTTGTGGAAGATGCCCTGCACATCTACGAATAGTGAACCTGTAATGTCGTAGTCAACCCCTGCACGGATAAACTCTTCAACTAAAAGGGGAATGTCGAAGTGGTTAGAATTGAAACCTGCTAAATCGCAGCCTTGAAATTCGCGTGCTAATTCAGCTGCTTTTTCCTTGAAACGTGGGCAGTCTGCTACATCCTCATCGTGAATGCCATTCACTGCTGTGGCTTCGGCTGAGATGTGGCGTTCGGGATTAAAACGCAAGGTTTTTACGTCTTCAGTGCCATTGGGATATACCTTAATATAGCACAATTCAACAATGCGGTCGGTGGCAATGTTAAGTCCCGTAGCCTCAATGTCGAAGAATATGATGGGTTTTGAAAGCGAAAGTTGCATGGTGACTTTTAATAATAAGAGCGTGAACTTAGTTTTTAGGGTGTCCTAATTATTTATATGTGTGCTGAAAATGCAAATGTGCGAACGTGTAAAAGCATGTATCTGCGCACGAGGCGCTTTATGGCAGTTACACATTCGCATATTTGTGGGGCAAACGCTCCATGGGATATGTTAGTCGTTGAATACAGAGGGCATAATGAGCATAATCACCTCTTGTCCTTCAGTTTGTTCGGCAGGAACAATTAAACCTGCACGGCTGGGGTCAGAGAGTTTCAACGAAATTTCTTCTGAGTCGATGTTGTTGATGAGTTCTAAGAGTACAGAACCCTTAAAGGCAATGCGCATGGGGTTGCCCGAGTAGTCGCAAAGCATTGATTCTTCTGCCGATTTGCCAAAGTCGATGTCTTGGCTTGAAATGTTGAGTGTGCTGGCAGAAAGATTGAATTTAACCAATACAGCTTGTGCATTAGCAAATACCAATACACGGCGCAATGCACTAACCAAAGCCTGGCGGTTGATGGTAACCACATTGGGATTGTTTTGCGGAATAACGCTACGGTAGTTGGGGAAGTGACCTTCGACCAAACGGCTCATAAGTGAATATTCCTCGCTCTTGAAAGTAGCTGTGCGGTTTCCTAATTTAATTTGTACGTCGCCACTAGCCTTGGCAAGCATGGCCTTGAGTAATGAGGCAGGACGTGTGCCCAATAAGTAGCTGCCTTGTGCTTCGACGCCAGGAAGAGGCATGCGAGTAAGTGCTAACTGGTTGCCATTGCTCGACACCATAGAGATGGTTTGACCTTGAATGTCGAAGCATACGGTGTTGAGCTGAGGACGCAAAGTGTCGTTGGCTGCAGCTACGAGAGAGCGTGAAATGCCTAAGAGCAAATCGTGTGCATCCATCACGAGATTCATGTTCTGCTCTTCGGTTTGTGCAGGAATGGGATATTCGTCGGCACTCTGTCCCATGAGTTTGTATTGTCCGTTCTGATATTCCACGGTCAACTCGTAAGTCTCGGGGTTGAGGTAGCATTCGAGCGGTTGTTCGGGAATTTCCTTGATAGCATCTTGCAGCGTCTTGGCATTGACAGCAAAACGTACGTCGGCATCGCACTCATTTAATTCGGCATAGGCTGTGATGGTTGAGTCGTTGTCAGAGGCAGTGATGGTCAACGAAGTACCTTTAATGTCGAAGCAGAAGCAGTCGAGAATGGGTAAGGTGTTCTTTTGCACAATGACACGTCCGATGGTCATCAGGCGTGATGAAAGGGTTGAACTGGAAATAACAAATTTCATGAGAACTGTTTTGGATGGTTTCGTTTTAATAGTCGTATTGCCACGTTGTTTTTTATCCGATTCAGGATTTTTGTGTCTGTGCAAACAGTTTATACTGCTTGGGTGGAAACTGCGACTTGATATTTGTAGGGCAAATTTACGAAAAAATGGAATGTGGAAAAAGTTTAATGCTTAAAAAAGCACATGTACGATATTTTTTCCGTAACTTCGCGTTGCAAAATTAATATATCATTTATCAATATGGAAATTTCTGGAAAAATTATCGTGGCTATGGAGCCGCGTAGCGGACAGTCTGCACGTACTGGTAATAATTGGATTGTGCAGAGCTACGTAGTGGAAACACACGAGCAATATCCTAAGCGTTGCGTGTTCGAAATCTTTGGCGAAGACCGTATTAAGGAGGCTAACGTAAAGGTTGGTGACGAAGTAACTGTATCGTTCGACATTGATGCTCGTGAGTATCAAGGTCGTTGGTATAATAGTGTACGTGCTTGGCGTGTGCAGCATATTACTGCTGATGCGATGGCAGGTCAACCTCTTGTAGATCCTATAGCTCCTGTTGCTCCAGCTCCTGCACCTGCTGCTCCTGCTGCTCCTGCTGCAGCTTCTGAGGCTCCTGCAGCTACTGCTTCAAATGGTACTGTAGATGATCTGCCTTTTTAATTAAGCAGATATAAATGTGATGTGCTAATGTGCTTATGTAAAACGTAGTACATTGGCACATTTTTATTTGGGTGTATTTCTATGCGGACTTTTTTTAAGTATATATTTTACGGCTTCCTTACATTTGTGGTGAGTAGTGTGGTTACTGTGGCTGTCTATCGTTGGTCGCCTGTGCCTATTACGCCATTGATGGTGATTCGCTGTGTGCAGAATATTGGTAATGGCGAGTCGGCTGCAATTCATCATGAGTGGGTTCCTCTGAAAAAAATATCACCTTATTTGCCTGTAGCTGTAATGGCTTCGGAGGATCAAAACTTTTTGCATCATCATGGTTTTGATTTTGATGCGATACAAAGTGCGGCTATGGAACGCTTAGAGGGTAAACGCTCGCGTGGCGGAAGTACGATATCGCAACAAACTGCTAAGAATGTGTTTCTTTGGCCCCAATCATCGTGGTTGCGTAAGGGCTTTGAGGTGTATTTCACGGTGCTTATAGAGCTGATGTGGTCGAAGGATCGTATTATGGAGGTTTATCTTAATAGTATTGAGATGGGACCTGATATTTATGGTGCTGAGGCTGTAGCACAACGTCATTTCGGATGTTCGGCATCTGATTTACGTCGTTCCGACTGTGCTCTAATTGCTGCTACGCTTCCTAATCCGTTGCGTTTTAGTTCGCTTACCCCTTCTGGGTATATGCGTAAACGTCAGAGAAAAATTGAACAGGAAATGAAACATATTCCGTTATTAAAAGAAAATGCTGCGCAAGAATAATAATGCGTAGCATTTTTTTGATGTCTTTTTTTAAAAATGGTTGAGCGATATTTTGAGGAGGGTGTACCTTCGGTATAATATTGGAATGCCTTCGGATTTCTTTTTATTAAACCTTCGGGATGTCTTCGGGATTGTAAGGAGCTCTTTTGGGGCTGAAAAAGTCAATTTAAAATAAAAAAGAGCAACTAAAAAACTTAGTTGCTCTTGTGAGGTACCCAGCAGATTCGAACTGCTGTACACGGTTTTGCAGACCGCTACCTAGCCACTCGGTCAGGGTACCATTTTGGTAATTGTGGCGGTGTGTACGGGACTCGAACCCGTGACCCCATGCGTGACAGGCATGTATTCTAACCAGCTGAACTAACACACCATTTGTTTTTGTAATAGTCCTTGTTGCTTGTTTGCGAGTGCAAAGGTACGACTTTATTTTAAACTACCAAACTAAAAACGCATTTTTTTCAAAAAATCTTCAGAAAAAGTGCAGTTTCCTTGTATTTTCCCATAGAAAAGTGCCAATCGGGGAGTTTTGCAGCTTGTTTATAACCTGCTTTTTCGAATAATGAAAAAGAGGCTACATTGTCTGTTGTGACCCATGCGTGTAATGAATGAATGCGTAATATGCTCACGGCATACTTTTCAATTTGTTGTAGGGCGGAACTTCCATATCCTTTCCCTCTGTATGCTTTAAGTAGGGCTATGCCTATTTCGGCGCGGGCGTTAAGAGGGGAGTAGTTTAGTAAATCGATAAAGCCAATAGCCTTATAACAATCCTCTTCGTTGTTCTTTATTTCAATAACCAAACGTAAATTGCCACATTCGTGGATGGATTGTGCTGCGGCAATATATTGTTTTAGGGCATATCGTGAGTATGGGGTGTCATTGTTTGATGTTTCCCAAAGTTCGGGGTCATTTTCTATTGTATATAGCAAATCTAAATCCTCGGGTTCTAAAGAGCGTAGGTGGGTCATAAGTATCACAAACTAATGTAAGGGTAAAAACAAAGTAATAAGTAATGAGAAAGTGCGTGGATTTGCACGGGTTATACTGATTACTTATTACTTGTGAAAAGTTTTATTGCTTGAAAAATAGGTCTTATTTTGAAATTTCCTCTTTTTTTGGCCAACAGAATACGTAGGCGGTCAGCGTGATGAGTAGGCAAAAGAGTGGGGTGGTGCCATTCATCATGCCATAATAAACGATGGTATTGATGAAGATGGCAGTTCCTAAAATGCTTTCGCGCACAATGTTCCATGTAGGAGCCCTGTGGGGTTTGTCGCACAATTGTTTGTGTATGGGTTTTGTGGCAAACAAACGAAGGCTCCCCCAACTTGCACCGAGGGTAAACACAATGCAGAGCATGTTTAGGGCATATTCTGTTTTGTTGTTTGAAGGGATGAAGGCAGTTGTTAAAGTACCAATTTCGCTTAATAAAGCATAGAGGGCATCTAAAGCAAGAATAGCTATATATATAATGCGTGCAGTTTTCATATTGTTGTTTGTAAAAAACTATTTGCGTGGTAAAATATTTATTTTAATGGTGTGCGTCCAAGAATGGAGCGTCCTAAGGTGACTTCATCGGTATATTCCAAGTCATCGCCAACGCTCACACCACGTGCAAGTACAGAGAACTTAACTCCTGTTTGTGCCAAACGACGCGAGATGTAGAAGTTTGTTGTGTCGCCCTCCATCGTAGGGTTGAGAGCAAGAATTACTTCGTTAATACCTCCTGCTTCAACGCGTTCAAAGAGAGAATTGAGTTCTAGGTCGGCAGGTCCAACACCATCCATGGGGGATATTACGCCCCCTAAAACGTGGTAAAGACCATGAAATTGTCCTGTGTTTTCGATAGACATCACGCTATGGATGTTTTCTACCACACAGATAGTAGTTTTATCTCGTTGTGGATTTGCGCAAATGTCACAAATTTCGGTGTCAGAGATATTATGGCAAACTTTGCAATGTTTTACGTCATCGCAGAGGTGTGTTAGGCTATCGCTAAAAGTATGTACAGCCTCTTTATCTTGTGCAAGCAGATGTAGAGCAAAGCGCAGGGCTGTTTTTCTGCCAACTCCAGGTAAACGCGTAAGTTCTTGTACTGCGCGTTCCAAAAGTTTTGAAGGGTATTGTTCGTTTATCATTTCGGGGGACAAAGTTAGTGCAAGGCGAGAGAAGAGCAAAAAGAAAAAATGAAAATTTTTATTTTTGCTCTTCCGAGCCGCCGCCTAACTTGCACGCAGTGAGAGTTAGTGCAAGGCGAGAGAAGAACAAAAAGAAAAAATGAAAATTTTTGTTTTTGGCTGTTCCGAGTTAACACGCTCTTAATCTTCAAATGTATTTATAATTGATTTTTTTAGCTTTTTATTTTGTATTGTGCTCGGTTTACACTAATTTTGTTTCGTGCAAGTTAGGCTGCGCCTCGACAATAAAAATGAAAGTCTTTTAGTCTTTCATTTAGTATTGTGCTCGGTTTGCACTACTTTGCTAACGCGAAGTTAGGCTGCGCCTCGACAATAAAAATGAAAGTCTTTTAGCCTTTCATTTTGTATTGTGCTCGGTTTGCACTAACTTTGCACCTAAAATTGGAGATCATCATGAAATTGATATTAATGACAACTCCGTATTTCTTTGTGGAGGAACACCAAATACTGAATGTGCTCTTTGACGAAGGCCTTGAAATATTGCATTTGCGCAAACCCGATACGGAACCTGTTTATTCAGAACGATTGCTCACGCTGATACAAGAGAATTATCGTAAGCGAATCGTGGTGCACGACCATTTTTATCTGAAAAACGAGTACGGACTGAAAGGTATTCACCTTAATCAGCGCAATCCTGAAATGCCTCCTAAATATAAAGGACATATATCTTGCTCGTGTAGAACGGCAGAGGAGGTAATGATGCATAAAAAAAAGTTTGACTACGTATTTTTGTCATCGGCTTTTAATAGCCCAAAGTGTGATGATGAACCTGTGTTGATGAATATGCAGCAACTTAAATTGTTGTCGCAGCAAAAAGTGATTGACAAAAAGGTGTATGCTTTTGGTGGTGTGCAACTCGACAATATTCAGCGTGCAAAAGACTTAGGTTTTGGCGGAGTTGTGGTGTTGGGCGATATATGGAACCGCTTTAGTATGCACTCAACGCAAGATTTTAAAGACCTGATTCAACACTTCAGGAAACTGCGCAGAGCAGCAGAATAATCTGTTGCACACAAAACATTGCGCTTTAAAAAGAACACCTTTAATAACTATTCATACACAAAACAATGAACAACAACTCTTTTATGGTCTTTTCGGGAACAGCTTCCCGTTATTTGGCTGAAAAGATTTGTGAGGAACTTGGCTGTCCGCTGGGAGACCTCACGGTAACGAAGTTTGCAGACGGTGAATTCGAGGTATGCTACGAAGAGAGCATCCGTGGCCGCGACGTATTCCTCGTTCAGAGTACATTCCCTAACTCAGACAATTTGATGGAATTGCTCCTTATGGTTGATGCCGCTAAGCGTGCTTCTGCTCGTAGCATCTGTGCAGTAGTTCCTTACTTTGGTTGGGCTCGCCAAGACCGCAAGAGCAAACCCCGTGTTAGCATTGGTGCCAAGCTTGTAGCCGACTTGTTGAGCGTGGCTGGTATCGATCGCTTGATGACAATGGACTTGCATGCCGATCAAGAGCAGGGATTCTTTGATGTACCTGTTGACCACTTGTATGCTTCAACCGTCATGTTGCCTTACATCAAGAGCTTGAACCTCAAGAATCTTTGTATCGCTTCGCCCGACGTGGGTGGTTCTAAGCGTGCCGCTTCTTATGCCAAGTATCTTGACTGCCCCATGGTTATGTGCAACAAGAGCCGTAAAAAGGCTAACGAAGTTGCCGATATGCAAATTATCGGTGATGTAGAAGGCTTGGACGTAGTTCTCGTTGACGATATCGTTGATACAGCAGGTACTATCACTAAGGCTGCTGACTTGATTATGTCGCGTGGTGCAAATAGCGTACGTGCTATTGCTAGCCACTGCATTATGTCGGGGCCTGCAGACGACCGTGTAGAGGCTTCTGCTTTGAAGGAAATGGTATTTACCGATAGCATCCCTTATCGTGGTAAGTGCGACAAGGTTAAGGAACTCAGCGTTAGCAGCATGCTCGCTGAAACTATCCGTCGTGTGATGGAGAACGAAAGTATCTCTTCGCAGTACCTTATTAAATAATATATTAAGTATTGAGTGTTAAGTATTAATTGACTATACTTAATTATGTAGCTCGTATGATATTTAACACTTAACACTTAATACTTAAATACTGCGGTAGTAGCTCAGTTGGTAGAGCATGAGCTTCCCAAGCTCAGGGTCGCGGGTTCGAGCCCCGTCTACCGCTCAAAAATAAAAGAAAACCCTTTTTAAAGATTGACGCTTATGGCTGTAATTTTGTTGGCAATTATGCTTATCGGCCTTTTGCTGATTGCTACAGAGTCTTTGAACCGTATAAACAAGGCTGCTGTGGCAATGTTTGCGGGCGTTGTCTGTTGGCTACTCTTTATTGTGTATGGAGCAGATTTTATCTCTATTGAACACAATAAAGATTATGCTGAATTTTTGTCAACTAATCCTTCGGTGTTATTCCCTACGAAGGAGTTTATTTCTTCAAATATCTTTTTTAAATATATAGTGCAGTGTGCCAACATTGTGCTTTATTTGGTGGCTACAACCAGTATTGTTGAAGTGTTGAACAATAATGGTTGTTTCGACTTTTTGGCAGAGTGGCTCAAAACGCGTAAACCGCGTAAATTGTTGTGGTTATTGGCATTCTTTACTTTTGTAGTGTCTGCCAACCTCGATAACCTTGCTACTGTTATTCTTTTGCTTTCTATCATGCATCCCTTGTTGCAAAGCGATAAACAACGCCGCATTTATGGTTCGGTAATTATTTTGGCTGCTAACTGTGGTGGTGCTATTACGGTAATTGGCGATTTAACTAGCTTAAAACTTTGGAACGACGGATTAGTAACCCCCTCTATTTATTTCCTCACACTGTGTTTGCCTGTATTGGCTGCATTGGCAACAATGTTGTTGCTTATGATGCGTAGCTTGCCTACACGCATTGAATTTGCTATGGATCGTTTACCTTATAGGGGCGATGATACAGTACTTTCACGTTCACAGCGATTGTTATTGTTGTTTGTGGGTATTGGTGGTTTGTGGTTTGTTCCGAGTTTTCACCGCATTACTTTATTGCCTCCCTTTGTTGGTGCATTATGCGTTTTAGCATTGTTATGGATGGTAAATGAGTTGTGCAATCGTCAGTTATTAGCAAGCGATAAAATGGTTATTCGTCGTTTGCCCATGGCATTGCAATACGGAAATTTGCAAAACATTCTCTATTTTGTAGGTTTAACATTGCTCTTTGGTGCAATCTCAGAGGCTGGTTTGTTCCACACGCTGTTTAATTGGTTGTGTGTAAATATGTCGAATGTTTATGTCATAGGTCTGTGTACAACCTTCCTTTCAAGTCTTTTTGGCAATGTGCCAACACTCTTGGCAAGTGTGGAGGTGTTTAACCAATCGCAAGCAAGCAATATGTCGATGCTTACAGGCACAGACGGTTATATATGGCCCTTGTTGAGCTATGCTACAGCAATGGGTGGTTCAATGTTGCTCACAGCAAGTATCTCGGGCGTAATGTTAATGCGTATGGAAGATATAACTTTCAGATGGTATTTGCGCCACATTGCTCCGAAGGTCATTGCAGGCTTCTTTGTAGGCTTTGTAGTGTTGGCTTTGATTATTCAGGGTGTGATTTATTTGAACGCATAATTTTTAAGAAAAGAAATACGATAAAAACGAAAATACACGAAAAGCGTAAATAGAATGGGTAAAATCAGATGTGTGGGTGTACTTACCTCTGGAGGTGATGCACCAGGTATGAATGCTGCCATTCGTGCGGTAACACGAAGTGGCATTTGCAACGGATTTAAGATAAAAGGTATCTATCGTGGTTACGATGGTTTGATTCACGACGAAGTAAAACCATTTACCACCGAAGATGTTAGTAATATTATTCAAACAGGTGGTACAATATTGCGTACCGCTCGTTCACACGAGTTTGAAACTGCTGCAGGTCGTAAAAAGGCTTACGAAACATTGCGCAAAGAGTCTATCGACGCTTTGGTTGTGATTGGTGGTAATGGTTCTCTTACAGGTGCCATGATGCTGGCTGAGGAGTATGACTTCCCTTGTATTGGTTTGCCTGGCACTATCGATAACGACTTGTATGGTACCGATAGCACCATTGGTTATGACACCACTTTGAACACCATTACGCAGTGTGTTGACAAAATTCGTGATACTGCAACCTCACACGAGCGAATCTTCTTTGTCGAAGTTATGGGACGTGATGCAGGTTTCTTAGCGCAGAATAGTGCTATTGCAGCAGGTGCAGAAGCTGCTATTATCCCTGAGGATACTACGGGTAGCGACCAGTTAATTGAATTTATGGAGCGTGGTATTCGTAAGAGTAAGAAGAGTTGCATTGTCATTGTGAGCGAAAGTCCTAAGTGTGGTGCCATGTATTATGCAGAGCGTGTAAACAAGGAGTATCCAAACTTTGATGTACGTGTGTCAATTCTTGGTCACTTGCAGCGTGGTGGTAGTCCTTCGGCTCGCGATCGTATACTTGCTTCGCAGGTAGGTGTAGGTGCAATCGAAGCACTTGTACAGGGTCAACGCAACATTATGGTGGGTGTACGCAACAACGAGGTTGTATATGTTCCCTTTATTGATGCTGTAGGCAAGCGAAAGGTTATGGATAAGAAACTTATTAAAGTGCTCGATGAATTGAGTATCTAATAACACATATTGTTTTTAGTGAAAAGTGTTAGGTATTAAGCATTATGTTTTGCTCAATACCTAACACTTTTTTATTTCTCTGTACTTTGTTTTTGGGGATGCAAAAATAAAGCAGAAAATATAAATTAGGGGGTACAAAAAACCGAATAAGACGATTGTCCTATTCGGTTAAATCTTTTTTGAAGTAAAATCAAAAGATTAAGCTTCAGCGGGAGCTTCTTCAGTAGCTTCTTCTGCGTTAGCAGCAGCTTCTGCTTCAGCTGCAGCAGCAGCGGCAGCAGCCTTCTTTTCAGCAACCTTTTCAGCGATCTTTTCGTTTACCTTCTTTTCTGCTTCGAGACGAGCCTCAGCAGCAGCCTTCTTATCAGCAGCCTTCTTGTCGGCAGCAGCGTTAGCCTTAGCGTCCTTAGCTTGCTTCCAAGCTTCGAACTTAGACTGAGCAGCAGCTTCGTCGAATGCGCCCTTGCGAACACCACCATTGAGGTGCTTCATGAGCATAACGCCTTCGTTTGAGAGGATGTTACGAACAGTGTCAGTAGGCTGAGCACCATTCTCTACCCAGAAGAGGGCGCGTTCAAAATTCAAATCTACTGTAGCGGGATTGGTGTTGGGGTTGTAAGTACCAATCTTTTCAGTAAACTTACCATCACGTGGTGCTCTTACGTCAGCGATTACGATGCTGTAGAATGCATAGCCCTTACGGCCATGACGTTGCAAACGGATTTTTGTAGCCATTTGTTCTTAATTGTTTTAATAGGTTTGAATTATGCCGCTATCTCGTAACGGCGGTGCAAAATTACAATTTTCTTTTGATATACAAATGTTTTGGTGCAAAAATATGCAGTTCTATTTACCAATTAATTTGCTAGGGTCATGTGGTAGCCCATTCTTTTCAGTTGTACAGCGACTCCCATCAAGTAGAGTTGGTGCAAACATGCCACATAAGCTTTGAAGGCTTCAGGAGTTCCTGGTTCAAGGTGCGCGTGATGCAACATATTGTTGGTGCGCGAGGCACATTCTGCTACCAATTTATTTAGTTCCTCAAGTCCTTTATCCTTCATGTGTAACACATCTTCGAGAATGTACTCGTCCATGCAGTCAAAACCACGTTGGTTGCGCAGTTGTTCGTAAATATTGGGCACATTTGCATACTTCTGCCAATCTTCATCCCAAAATTTAGCCATTGCCATGCCAATAAACATCATCCACCCTAACGACACGGTAGGATAGGCGTTAAATTCGCGAATGCCATCGGGTAAATAGGCTTTGGCAATGCTTTGCCACTTCTCTTCAATGTCAGGACATTCTGGCAAGCGTTCGTCTACTTTTCCGTGGGTTTGCAAGTATTGGTGTAGGTCTTGTTTTATTTTTTCTTCCATAGTCGTTTTTTTTATTTTGCGCGAAGGTAGTAAAAAGCTATGTAATAAGGGCTTGTTTCTTGTTCTTTTTATTGTCTTTCATCTTGCATAAATCTAGCAAGTATATCCCATAAGACATTCAAAATCCCCATTTCTTTGTCACGACAGTGTATCGTGTAGAGAAATGGGGATTAAAAATTTTATGTGTATGAAGTTAGCAAGAAAATCAAGAATAGCTTGTTAACTAAATACGAACGACTTAAGCCTTTAAAGATGCTTTAGTCAAGTAAACAATCAAAGCAATATAAGCCACAAGCGAAACAATTTGTGAGATAGGTGCATCCAAGTAAGCAGCATTGGCAAAGTTTAATCCGCCAAATTGCATACCCGCACTCACAACACCCATCAACGCACCACCAGCAATAAAGCCCGAGGCAAGGAGAGTACCCTTTTCGTTACGGCGTTGATTCAAAGCCAAGTCTGTAGAACGGCTATTCACGTACCAATTAACCAAACCTCCAACAATGAGAGGAAGGTTTAGTTGCAAGGGTATGAACATACCCAAAGCAAAAGCTAATGCTGAAACACCACAAAGTGTGAGTACAATTGAAATAATAGCACCAATGCCATAGAGTAACCAAGGCGCACCTTGTCCACTCATCAAAGGTTCAATTACAGCTGCCATAGCACGAGCTTGAGGAGCAGCCATAACATCAGAGTTATCGGGTGTAAAGCCGTATGCTTTGTTTAAAATCATGATAACGCCACCCACTGTAGCTGCTGAAACTAAGATGCCAAGAAATTTAAATGTTTCTTGCTTTTTGGGTGTAGCACCAAGCCAATAACCAATTTTTAAGTCGGTAATAAAGGCACCAGCCGATGAAAGGGCTGTACATACCACACCACCCATAATAAGGGCGGCTACCATGCCACCTGGGCCTTTTAAACCAACAACGACCATGATGATAGACGAAAGAATCAGTGTCATCAATGTCATTCCGCTCACAGGATTTGAGCCTACAATAGCAATTGCGTTTGCAGCTACAGTGGTAAAGAGAAAGGCAATGATTGCCACAATTAAAATGCCCACGATGGTAAAGAGCAAATTACCATCCATCACGTCGAAGTAGAAAAACAGTGCGGTAACAATGATGGTAAGCAATGAACCAATGGCAATAATCTTCATTGAAATGTCACGCTGTGTGCGTTCCACCTCTTCGGTAGCATTGCCTCCTTTAAATATTTGACCAACCAAACCGAAAGCGCTCTTAATTACGCTCCAACTCTTAATCACACCGATGATACCAGCCATAGCAATACCACCAATACCGATGCTCTTGGCATAACCAAAGATTTGTTCGGGCGATGCAGTGGCAGCTGTAACGTTCTCAGCAACTGCCAAGTCGGGGAAGATAAGGGCAATGCCTGGTACTATCAACCACCATACTGCAATAGAGCCAAAGCAAATAATAGCAGCGTATTTAAGACCTACAATATAGCCCATACCAAGCAGTGCTGCACTGGTGTTGATGCTAAATACCAATTTGGCTTTATCGGCAACAGTAGAACCAAGTTCGCAGCAACGCGACGTGAAATTCTCGTTCCACGCGCCAAAGGCAGCTACGGCAAAGTCGAACAAACCGCCCACAATACCTGCAACCAACAGAGGCTTTGCTTGCGAACCGCTACGTTCGCCCGAAATCAATACCTGTGTAGAGGCAGTAGCTTCGGGGAAGGGATATTTTCCATGCATATCCTTCACAAAATACTTGCGGAAGGGGATTAAGAATAGAATACCCAAGATACCGCCAAGTACTGATGAAAGGAATACTTGTAAAAAGTTTACTGTGAGTTCAGGATATTTGTGCTGCAAAATATAGAGTGCAGGCAGTGTAAAGATGGCGCCAGCCACAATCATACCCGAACATGCACCGATGCTCTGAATAATCACGTTTTCGCCCAAGGGGTCTTTGCGATGTGTGGCACCGCTTACGCCTACGGCAATAATCGTAATGGGAATTGCTGCTTCAAAAACTTGTCCTACTTTCAGTCCTAAGTAGGCTGTTGCAGCCGAGAAAACTACAGCCATGAGTAAGCCCCATACTAACGACCACGGTGTTACCTCGCGATACTGTTGGTTGGGTTTCATTAACGGCTCATATTCTTCGCCCTCTTTCAAAGGGCGGAATGCGTTGTCTGGGAGAGAAGTTTCTTTCATTTTATTTTTTTATTACCAAACCTCTACGCGGTTTTTCTTGGGGATAAATAATGGGGCTTTAGATGTGATGTTAAATGCCTTATACCATGCATCGATGTGGGGTAGGGCACCATTCACACGCCAACGAGCAGGAGAGTGTGGGTCTGTTTTTACTAACTGGCGGAGCATGGCTTCGCGTGTGTTATTAGCCCAGATTAAACCATAGCTCAAGAAGAAGCGTTGTTCGGGTGTAAAGCCATCTTTTTTGTCCAATGGGTGCTGCTTCATGGCATTCTGCAAAGCTTGATAAGCAATATTCAAGCCACCGTGGTCTGCAGTATTCTCGCCTAAAGTGAGTTGACCATTTGCATGAAGATCAGGCAAAACCTTAATATTGTCAAAGAAGTCGCGCATCACCTTAGTGCGTTTCTCAAACTCAGTCTTGTCCTTTTCAGTCCACCAATTTTTCAAGTTTCCGTCCTTGTCGAACTGTGCGCCTTGGTCGTCAAATCCGTGTGTCATTTCGTGACCAATCACCACACCTATGGCACCATAGTTACAAGCATCGTCAGCTTCGGCATTGAAGAAGGGAGGTTGCAAAATGCCTGCGGGGAAGCAAATCTCGTTTGTCGTGGGGTTATAATATGCATTAATGGTTTGCGGTGTCATGAGCCATTCAGTGCGATCAACAGGTTTGTTTACGTGTTTTTCCACGTAATAGTTGCTCATAAATTGTGTGGCACGCACCATATTCTCGTAATAACTCAAGCTCTCATCGATGTCGAGTTTAGAATAGTCCATCCATTCATCGGGATAGCCAATTTTTACGTAGAAGCTATTCAGTTTGTCGTGTGCTTGTTTTTTTGTAGCTTCGCTCATCCACTTTTGAGCATCGATGCGTTCGCCCAAAGCCACTTGCAAGTTCTTAACCAACTCTACCATGCGCTGTTTTGAAGACTCAGGAAAATATTTTTCCACATACAGTTTGCCCACAGCCATGCCTAAAGCGCCTTCTACAGCAGCTACGGCACGTTTCCATCTAGGTCGATCTTGTTCGGCACCCGACATGGTGTGATTATAGAAATTGAAAGCCTCTTGGCGGAAACGATCGCTCAGCGAACTACTTGCATCATTTACAACCTTGTAATAGAGGTAAGCCTTCAATTCCTCAACCGAGCATTCAGCCAAAATTTTCTCCACCTCGTGGATTGGTTCAGGTTGACTTACAGATATTTCGTTGAAAGCAGGTACACCGTTGAGTAAGAACAATGTGCTCCAATCTATGCCAGGGAAGTCAGTCAGTAACTTTTGATATGACATTTTGTGGTAGTTACCTTCCACGTCGCGTTGTTTCGTGGCGCTATATGATGCAGTAGCAATGCGCGTTTCTATTTTCAGCACAGCCTCCATAGCTTGGGTAGCTTCTTCGGCATTCATGCCCGTCATTGTAAAGAGGTTCTTGACGTACTGACGATAAGCTTCGCGAATTTTCTTAGTAGGTTCATCGTTTTCTAAGTAATAATCGCGTTCGCCCATTGAAATGCCACCTTGATACACTTGCATCAAGTTCCATTTTGCATCCTTCAAGTCGGCATCACAGCCAAAGCTAAAGAAGTTGGGGATGCCCATTGACTGTAATTTAGCCATTTCGTACTGTACAGCCTTGCGCGAGTCTAATGCCTGAACTTCTTCAAGCAAAGCTTTGATAGGTGCATAATCTTCTTTATTACGTCGCACACTGTCCATCGCTAAACGATAGAGCGAGCCAATTTTTTGTTCTAATGACCCTTGCTTGTGTTGTTTTGCAGCCATTTCCTCAATGAGTTCACGCAGTTGCTTACGGTTGTTTTCTGCCAAAGCATCGAACTGTGCATATCGAGCGTACTCAGGGGTGAGGGGGTGTGCAGCAGTCCATCCTCCTGTAGCATATTGGTAAAAGTCGACTCCGGGATTTGCGGTAAGGTCCATATTCGCTTTATCGATGCCCGATGACAATTCGTTTTGTTGTGCCCAAGCCGAGGTCGTGGCAAGTGCCAACGCAGGTAAAATGTATTTTATATTCATTGCAATAGAGTGTTAGCAAATAATCAAAATCACACGCGATGCGTTAAACGTGCGTACAAAAGTACACAAAAATACCGAATTAAGCTAATTTGTGGAATGCAAGGTGCGCGTCCCCATAGTAATACTCGAAATGCTATGGTGTGGCTAATCTTTTTATTGCTGTTTGGTAAAAGTTTTCGACCGATATTAAATTAGGGCTGGATTTCTCGCTTGGAATTCAGCCCTTCAAGTTTCCTTTGTTCTTGAGAATTATAAATTCGGTAACTATGAACAAGGGTACACAGTTTTTATTTCTATTGTTTGTTTCTCTACAAATTCAGATAGTGACACTTAAAATTATTAGGTTATAAGAGGCTGGATAATTACTTTTTGATAACCTATTCAATTACTACCTCCTATAACCTAAAATTTTTTATTCTAATGCTTCCATAGCTTCTTCCCAAGCCTCTTCTGCTGCAGTAAGTGCTTGTTGCAGTTGGCTGTATTGTGTAAACAACTCGGTTGAGGCTGCACCTTCGGGTGTAGCAAGTTGTGCTTCAAGGGCAGATTTCTCGGTCTCGAGACGTGTTACCTCAGCTTCACAACGCGCAACTTCGCGTTCAAGTTTACGGCGTTGTTTGGCTTGCTCTTTACGTTCTTCGTAGGTTTGTTTGCCTTCAGACACCGCATTGCTCGGAGTCGTAGGAGAGGGGACGTTAGATGCAGAAGGGGAACCTGCGGTATGGAGTTCATCGAGCGATTCCATTTCTTTTTTCTGCAAAAAGTCATAGATTCCGCCAATGTGCTCACGTACAATACCACCACCAAATTCATAGACCTTGGTTACAAGTCCGTCCAAGAAATCGCGGTCATGGCTTACCACAATAACAGTGCCGTCGAATGCACGGATAGCCTCTTTAAGCACATCCTTTGTACGCATGTCAAGGTGGTTGGTAGGTTCGTCCAATATAAGGAAGTTAACAGGCTCAAGCAAAAGTTTAATCATTGCCAAACGTGAACGTTCGCCACCTGATAGCACTTTTACTTTTTTGTCAGAGGCTTCGCCACCAAACATAAAGGCTCCAAGAATGTCGCGTATTTTGAGTCGCACATCGCCTTTGGCTACACGGTCAATCGTGTCGAACACAGTTAATTCGCCATCGAGCAACTGTGCTTGGTTTTGAGCGTAATAGCCAATTTCTACGTTATGTCCTAGCTTGAGAGTGCCCGTGTAGGGAATTTCGCCCATGATACATTTGACGAGTGTAGATTTACCTTCACCATTTTTTCCGACAAAGGCAACTTTTTCGCCACGTTCAATGGTGAGGTTTACGTTATGAAACACACAATGCGTGCCATAGTCCTTACGCACCTCGTCGCAGATAACGGGATAGTCGCCCGAACGTGAGCATGGAGGAAATTTTAGGTGTAAGCAAGCATTGTCAACTTCGTCAACCTCGATGGGCACAATTTTTTCGAGTTGCTTAATGCGGCTTTGCACTTGCACAGCTTTGGTAGGCTTGTAGCGAAAGCGTTCTATAAAGTCTTTAATGTCAGCAATTTCTTTTTGCTGATTTTCGTAAGCACGGAGTTGTTGTTCGCGGCGTTCGGCACGCAGTTTTATAAACTCGTCGTATTTTACTTTATAGTCAGTGATTTTGCCACACGAAATTTCGAGCGTGCGGTTGGTGACATTGTTAATGAATGCACGGTCGTGGCTGACAAGCACTACCGCACTTGCTGAGTGTGCCAAAAACTTTTCGAGCCAACGTATGCTCTCTATGTCGAGGTGGTTCGTAGGTTCGTCTAACAACAACACGTCGGGACGGCGTAACAAAAGTTTAGCTAACTCAATACGCATGCGCCATCCTCCCGAGAACTCACTTGTGGGGCGATTAAAGTCTGAAGGTGCAAAACCAAGACCTTGTAGTGTACGCTCTAATTCTGCATGATAGTTCATACCACCCATCATTTGAAAGCGCTCACTCTCGTGTGTAAAATGTTCCACAAGAGCCATGTATTCAGGGCTATCGTAGTCTGTACGTTCTGCAAGTTGGTTGTTGAGCTTTTCAATTTTTTCTTGCATCTCACTGATATGTTCAAAGGCTTTTTCTGCCTCTTCCATTACAGTGTGTGCATCGCTCAACACCATCACCTGTGGCAAGTAACCAATGGTAATATCGTTCTGCACGGCTACAGTGCCTGATGTTGGTTGTTGATGCCCTGAGAGTATTTTGAGTAATGTAGATTTTCCTGCTCCGTTTTTGCCTACTAATGCGATGCGATCTTTTTTATTGATAACAAAAGATACATCTGTGAATAGCGGTCGTGCACTAAATTCTACAGAAAGATGTTCTATTGAAAGCATAAAAAATAAGTATTAAGTAATAAGTATTAAGTATTACAAACCATTGCATTGTCAAAGTATTACAAACAGCCGAAATACTTAAGAAAAGTAATAAGTATTACAAACTAACGAGAAAGCCAAGTAATCATACTTAAACCTTTACTTAGTCCTCTCGTTAGTTTGTAATACTTATTATTTAATACTTAAATTTTTAGTAGCTTCTCGCTATAATCACTTTGCAAGTAGCGGGTTTGCCACTTACCATGTCAATGCCAGGATTGCTTTGGTCTACGCCGTAAGGCACGCAACGAATGGTAGCTTGTGTGTCAGCCTTAATTTGTGCCTCAGTTTCTTCGGTACCATCCCAAGGACAGAGGAAGAAACCACCATCCTTAACACGCTGCTTGAACTCATCATAGTTGTTGCATTCAAAGGTGTTGTCATCGAGGCGTTTTTTAGCCTTAGCAAAGATGTTTTGCTGAATTTCTTCGAGCAAGTTCTTAACGTAGTCCTCAATACCTTCGAAGGGAAGTGTTTCCTTTTCAAGCGTATCGCGGCGCATCAATTCAATAGTGCCGTTTTCAAGATCACGACCACCCATAACCAAACGTACGGGTACACCCTTCAACTCATAGTCGGCAAACTTAAAGCCAGGACGTTTGTTGTCGGCATTGTCATATTTCACGCGGATACCCATCTTGCGGAGTCGTTTGGTCAAGTCACCAAGTTTTTCGTTGAACTTAGCCAATTCCTCATCGCCCTTATAGATAGGTACGATAACAACCTGAATAGGAGCGAGGTGAGGGGGAAGTACAAGACCATTGTCATCAGAGTGAGTCATGATGAGAGCACCCATCAAACGCGTACTTACACCCCATGAAGTGGCCCAAGCATATTCCATCTTGTTCTCTTTGTTAACGAACTGCACGTTGAATGCTTTACCAAAGTTCTGACCCAAGAAGTGGCTTGTACCACTTTGCAAAGCCTTGCCATCTTGCATCATAGCCTCGATGGTGTAGGTGTCGAGTGCACCAGCAAAACGTTCTGTAGCGCTCTTTACACCGCGTACTACGGGCACAGCCATTACCTCTTCGGCAAAGTCGGCATATACGTGAAGCATTTGTTGTGCACGTGCTTCAGCCTCTTCCTTCGTAGCGTGAGCTGTGTGGCCTTCTTGCCAAAGGAACTCTGAGGTACGGAGGAAAAGACGTGTACGCATTTCCCAACGCATAACGTTACACCACTGGTTGCAGCAAAGGGGCAGATCGCGCCATGAGTGAATCCACTTGCGATAAGTGTTCCAAATAGTGGTTTCAGAAGTAGGACGAATAATAAGTTCTTCTTCCAACTTAGCAGCAGGATCTACTACCACGCCATCACCCTCAGGGTTAGCCTTCAAACGATAGTGTGTAACTACTGCACACTCCTTCGCAAATCCTTCAACGTGTTCAGCCTCTTTTGAAAGGAAGCTCTTAGGGATAAGCATAGGGAAGTATACGTTCTGCACGTCAGTTTCCTTGAAACGTGCATCAAGTTCTTGCTGTATTTTTTCCCAAATGGCATAGCCATAGGGTTTGATAATCATACATCCACGAACGTCTGACTGTTCAGCCAAGTCGGCCTTTACAACGAGTTCGTTATACCAGCGCGAATAGTCAACACTGCGCTTTGTAAGGTCTTTCAGTTCTTTTGCCATTGCTATTAAACTATGTGCGGGGTGTAAAATTGAAGTAGTCCAAGCTTTTTAAAAGTTTCTCTCTGCGTGGTTCAAATTGTAAATATGGTTGTAAATGCCATGATTCTTACAAGTTTTGCCATCCACTTTCAAGCACATCCTACGTCCAAAAAACGAGGTGCGAGCACCTTTCTACTTCTTTTTATTGTACCCTTAGTTTTGTTTTGTTTATTATTTCTATGCAAAAGTACAAAATAAACGGGCATGAAAGTGTGTTTTGCTCGGGTTTTTGTGTAATTTTAGTCTATATAAGAAGTCTATTCGTCTATTTTACCCTATTAAAGTACACTTTTTGCTTTATAAATTTGGGATATTTGTTCACAAGGCGTAACTTTGCCTTTACAAAAACATTTTTTTAGAAACAAAACTATTCTATTATGAAAAGTATGAAGTTATCAGTTTGCGCATTGAGCGCAGCAATGTTGCTTTGCAGCTGTGGTGGTATGACTAACACTGCAAAAGGTGGTCTTATTGGTGGTGCCAGTGGTGGTGCACTTGGTGCTCTCGTAGGTCAGCTCATCGGTAAAGGTAAGGGTGCTGCTATTGGTGCAGCCGTAGGTACTACTGTCGGTGCTGGTGCAGGTGTTCTCATTGGCCACAAGATGGATAAGGCTAAGAAGGCTGCTGAGGCTGCTAAGGCTAAGGCAGAAATTCTTCAGGGTACTGACGGTACACAGTATGTAAAGGCTACTTTCGATAGCGGTTTGCTTTTCAACACAAGCTCTGCAGAACTCAGCGCTGATGCTAAGGCTGCAATTGCTACATTCGTTAAGAACTTGAAGCTTGCTGATAGCAATGCATCTTTCGAACTCGCTGTTTGTGGCTTCACTGACAATGCAGGTTGGAAGAATAGTACCGCTGCTCAGAGCAAGCAGAAGAACCTTGCCCTCTCTCAGAGCCGTGCAGAATCTGTAAAGACTCAGATCGTAGGTGCTGGTTATCCTGAAGCTCGTTTGGTAAGCGTTAAGGGTTATGGCGAAGAAAATCCTGTTGCTAACAACGCTACTGCTGCTGGTAAGAAAGAAAACCGTCGTGTTGAGGTATATATCCTCCCCAGCAAGGACATGATTGAAGCTGCTAACAAAGAAGCTGGCAACAAGTAATCAAACTTCTAAGTAATGTGGTTTTTAAATACAAGCTATTTAGAAACCATCCAATTTGTAAAAAGGCGTTCACTCTGTTGTATGGGTGAGCGCCTTTTTTGTAGGGTGTTCAAAATCTATAATATTTTTCCACACGATATTTGATAGTTTTATCAAGAATTTTCACGCGCCAGCCTCACCCCTAACGGGTAGGGTGTTCAAAATCCATAATGTTTTTATGCATGGTTTTGATAAAAAATGATATCGTAAATAGTTGATATTCAACAATAACAAACGCAGAAAACGCTTCAATTCGTGTATTATTTTAATGGGTTACCCCGTTAGGGGTGAGATAAGGTAGCC
>UQQN01000017.1 GCA_900543155.1 uncultured Prevotella sp. | reverse complement strand
TCACATACCTGGCTACCTTATCTCACCCCTAACGGGGTAACCCATTATAACGACAAGTAATTAGAATTTTGTATATTACGATTCTTGCTGAATATCAATAAATTACAATATTAGGATATCCTCAAAACCGTGCAGAAAAAATTCATGGATTTTGAACACCCTACCAAAAGGGCTGATACCTTGTGAGAAGTGTTCTAATTTATTTTGTTTGAAAAAGTTTTACTAGATAGCAATAATGTTTAATACAAGATTCTCACCTAAAAACATGAAAATGCGCACCTCAACCTCCTTGAAGGCTACGAGGTGCGCATAAGCACATAGAAAAAGTATTCTTAAATACTTTTCTTAAAGATATTACTTAAATACTACACCAAAGGGGTGAACACCTGTGGTGAGGGTTTTAATGTATGCACCGCTTGCATTGTATACCTTGATGTAACCAGGTGTGGTGAAAGCATCAGCGCCTGTGGTAGCATCAGAACAGATGTAGAGGTTGCCATCAGTGGGACAAACATCTATCGCAATAGGGTTAGCAGGAAGGTTCTCGGCTGACAAAAAGTTGTCGGCTACCTTCTCGCCTGTGGCAGTGTTGTAAACAGCACTTGTAATGACATTGCTAATATTGGGCCAGTTGCTATAGTCGGTCTGTACGTTGAGCACATAGAGCACGTCTTGCTTTCCGGTTGTGCGTGAGGTGCGCTGTTGATTGTTTACAGCTATGAGTGAACCCTCACACATGGCAGCAGCTTCACCATTGCTCACGTTGAACTTCCACACCTTTGAGGGTGTAGCACCATAGTCACCACGACATACCACGTAAATGTTGCCCTCGTTGTCGCTTGTGATGTCACCAGGGTTCATACCCACAGTGATATTGCGTGTTACGTTGAATTGCGCAGCATCAATTTCTGCTACCTTAAAGCCATTTGCGTAGCCGTTGCCAGAGTTGTAACCATCGCTGATAGACACATACACCTTATTATTATAGGTAGTCATGTTTGCTGGGTTCGGACCAACAGCCAAAGGTGCTGAGGCCGTGAACGAGGTTGTGTCTACACGGGTAACATAGCCATCGTTGTTCGAAACAAACACATAGCCATTGGCACCACATACAGCCTCGGGTTGGTTGGTGTTCACTTCAGCAAGTACACGAGCTGTGTTGGCATCCAACACCCATACTTTGTTTTCGGTAAACACTGGGAGGTAGAGTTTTGAACCATAGAGCACGGCACATTGTGGTGTGTCACCCAAACTCTTGTTGTTAACAGCTTTGAAGATGCCTTCACTGCGTGTGCTATCTGTTGAGAAAAAATCGAGTGTACCATCAAGCACACCCATATTGCCTTGGTTAATTACATAAAAGCCTTGTTCGCCACGAAGGGGAGTGGTAGGAGTGGTAGGGATTACAGGTTCGTCCTCAGAACAGGCTGTGAAACCTGCACAAATTAGTAACGCTGCGGCTACTAATTTAATGTTTTTGAAAATTTTCATTGTTTGTTGTATTTAGTGATTTGTATTGCAAGAAACATTTTTACCACGCAAACTTAATGCTCAGTTTATAGGCGCGTCCCGGCATTGGGTATCGGCGTATCACTTCGTAACGATGGTCAAAAAGATTGAGCACATCGGCACGTAAGGTAAGTGTGCGTCCGTGGCACAGTGTGAAACTACGAAATACTGCAGCGCCCCATTCCGTGTAGGCTGGTAGCGATGTAGTGGGCAGATGGTTATTTGTACACCAACGCATCGAACTCCAAGTGCCATGCACCGAGAGTGAAGCCCAAGGGGTAATCCATGCCAACGATGCAGCACCGCTATGCAGTGGCGTATACGCCAACTGTTTGTGCCAACTGCTCAAGGCGGGCTTGGTATGGTCTGTGCAATGCTGCAACGAATAATTCGTGTTAAACTCTAACGTGTGGCGTGTAGTCAACTGCCATAGGCTGTGCAATGTAAGGTCGACTCCTAAGGTACGCACATCACCTAAGTTCACAGTTTTCCACACAAAGAGATTGTAGGGGATAGACACAATACGGTCTTTCACGCGTGCAGCATAGGCATCTGCCGTAAAAGCCAAAGTGCGCCAATGTTGTGAGGGAGATGCTTGTAAAGTTTGACCCACCGAGAGTTGACGTGTAAGCTCAGGATTTAACTGCGTAGAACCCAAGTGATAGTAGTAACTCTCAGTAAACGTAGGCATACGAAACGACTCTTTATAACCACAACGCAAGTACCATTGTGCATGCTCGCCCCTAATGGCTTGCCACAATGCGCTTACAGAGGGTGTAACTCGTTGTGCATTGCGGGCAGAGGTGCCCGAAACCGATTGATTCCAATACCTATGCCATGCAGCACGCGCAGTAAGTTGAAATCGATTAACTTGTAACCCCACGGACAACGACTGCAACCATGTGTCACGGCTCACTCGATAATCAGTTTTTAAGTTGCTATTTTGCGAGGCATGGGCATAGTCTGTGGCATAGGCAACTTGCAAAAAGTCTGTAATGCTATATCGAAAACCTGCCGTAGCATAAGCTTCGCGTTGCCAATAATGCTGTTTCAAAATGCCGTTAGGATATTGTCCGTCAACATCGTGATATTTGCTTACTTGCCAATTATATTTGGCTGCAACAAATGTTTGCCACCGTGGTCCCTGTCGTTGCCATCGCGACTGTGCAAATGCCGTTTGCTCAAGCAGTCGCTCATTGTTTTGGTTCACGTAATAATGCACCATACCTGGCAAGTGGCGATAGTTGTGATAGAAGTAAGCTTTCGACGAGAGCATACCTCCTCCTAAACGCTGCAACCAATTTAGTTCGGTGGTCGTGCTTTGCATACGGCTATTGTTGCGATGCGTGTGGGTGGTAGCACTGCCATTTTCTATGGTAAAGGGATAGTTGTTATGGGCAAAAAAATAGCGCCCCGCAGCATTTACATAAGCATTGCGCCCTATGCGTCCCCCCACATCTACTTGCGGATTCCATGTGCCCCACGATGCTTGTTGCAATGCCAATGCACCATGTATCCCGTAATTGGTAGGCAAAGTCTGTGGTGCAGCGTTAAGACTTACCACAGCCTGTGCCAACTGTCGTACAGGACAAAGCAATTGTGATTGGTCGAGTGTTTGCAACTCAATGGTACGCATCAAATCGAGCGAGAATTGCCCCATATCGGTTTGTCCTTGTCGTGTGTCGTTCACACATAAGCCATCGTATGCTACAGCCGTATGGGCAGCCCCTAGACCACGTACACTCACAGTTTTCAGTCCACCCGCTCCACCATAGTCGCGCAAGTTTACCCCCGAAAATCGACGTAAGGCATCTGCCATGTCGGTAATGCCGCGCTTAAAAACAGCGGCAGAGTCGAGGTGTTGCACTGGTACGGATGTAGCAATGCCAGTCACGCGCTTTTGAGCGATGACTTCGGCGGTGCCCAACGAATCGGGAATGGCGTTCGCTGTGGTGCACAACGAAAGGAGTAATGCTATCATTACCGTTGTGTAGAGAGAATATTTAGGGATTGTGTGTTGTGTGCTTCGTTCCTCCTCGGGAGCGTTGGGCACGCACTTGCACAAATTTGCGCCTTTTAGGGCAAAAATACACGGTTCTTGTGCACAGTACAAGTGGCAACGGCAGGTATTCTGGCTTGTTCTTCCGTAGCTCCGCCTTCCCACTTCGGCTGTTGTGCCGAAACAGTGACCAATATGGAGTACGGGGGTGGAATGAGGATTCCTTTTAAAATCTTCTCCAATATAAAAAACATACAGCAGCGGGACTGCACGGGATTCTCACCCGTTTCCCTAATCCGTTGCGAGTGCAAAGTTGGGTAAAAATGCTGAGGAATGCAAGATTTTCTTTCATTTTTCTTTATTGGGAAAAAATTCGTTCGTATCGCTTCAGCGGAACATAAAGAAAAAAGCCTGTCGGATAGTGAAGAATGTTCACTGCCGACAGGCTTATCTGTATTTTATATAAAAGCAAAAGTCCCGCCCTGGTTCGCTGTTCAAATGGGAAGCGTGGCGAATTCTGTTACTGCAAAAGATACGAATAATCATTGATAATACAAACTTTTTAGCGAGATAAATCACACAAAAGTGGATTGGTTGCAATGGGAGCGTATTGTTCATGTCAACTTTGACTATGAGATTCCCCATTCTGACGGGCTGCTTGTAATTGGGCAATAAAATAACTTTTTGGACATTTCTTATCGGTGATCATTTTATGGTCACCCTTTGAAGATTGAAAACGCATATGGTTTATTGTTTATGGAAATTTTATCCCGAACTCACGTTACTACCATAAAATACGAAAATAGCGTAGACGACTACTCCTTTTCTTGCTTTTCGTAATACACTTCTCTTTTAATTATCTTCTTTTGCCATCTGTTTAAAAATGAAAACTGCTTATCATTAAAAAGGAGCACCAACGCCACGATTGCGGTCAAAGCCACTAATAGCATCAACATAATAACCTTTACATCACCACATAGGGAAAAAATTTTCAACATGAGGCTCACAATAATAGCAATCACCACCACTCTTATGCAATAGATAAATTCTTTATACGGCGATTGAACCATATTCCACCCCCTTTTTCCAAAAGGAGTGTAGTTTTCGGGAAATATCCTTTTGTATCTGTCACTATTTTTATAGTACTCTTTTCTAATAGCATAGGTCACAAATTGTTCCATTCTTTGTCTGCATCCTGAAGATACACAAAGATATGCCATAATCAAAAATATGATAATGACTGCTACTGCCGTTAGAATCAAAGCATCCATATAGAACACACCTTTTTCACAGGCGAATATACCAGATTCATCAGAAAATGCATTTTTTGTATGAAGATAAACATACCCATACGCACCTACAGAAGCGAGCATTGCAACAAACAAAGTTACAATACTGCCCGTATTTGCATTGTTATTGATTGAATACTGTTCGTGTAGTTGTTTTTCCATTTCACTTTGCATATATTCGTCCGTATCCTTTTCCTTGATAATCAGATTAATTGTTTGATGAACATTCATGATAATTGTATATTTAATCCACCTCGCACCTTTTGATGCGAGGTGGATGATGTTATTTAATACTATATGACTAATATGTAGTCCAATGGTCTAATTTCCCATTACGGAAATAATAATATGTACCATAATACTCATATACAGAATTGCCTCTACTATCACTACGAATAAACTTAGGATCCGCAAGATTATTCAGAACTAAATCCTTAGGCATTCCTTTATAAAATTGATAGTTATGGCGCTTACATTCTTCTGCAACAGCATGGCCATAATTTCTTTCAATATCATAATAAACAGGGTTGTTGCGTTTTAGTAGTTGCGAAAGCATGGCATTTTCTACTTTTTCTGCCAATTTATTATAATCTCCTATTTCCATACATTCTCTATAAGACGTACCAGTCACATAATTAGTACCTTCAGCAAGCACATAATCTTCTATATTGTTAGTAGGGAAACCATTCTTTCTTACAATTGTTGGATTCTCATAGAACCACGAATCATAACTCGCGTTAATAGTCCAAACATCATCGTCACCTTGTAGCGTGCTATTTGCCCTTTCTATACGTCCTAACGTTTCACGAGAATTCTCAGTATAGTCTCTTTTTTTCATTGAATTTTTCAGCCAAAATACGCCTTTCATATCAACAAACCCATACGAAATTAGATCATCCAATCCCGCCATTCCTAGTTTTTTAAAATTTTCCCAATCTTCACATCCATTAGGTACATATGGCAGGATCTCGAACGGAGTCTTTTTGTTAAAAACTATGATTGTGTTTGCTTTTGGATTATTTTCACTAGTCCATCCTGAATTAACATTATTTTCAAATAACGACCAACGTCCATCACATAGTTTTTTTATAGTTCTTTTTATAAAACCACTTGGTGTGATGCTATAGCAGATTGAGTCATTAAAATAATAATACAAATCATCATCTGAATGTTCATATTTAACATCGGTATCGGCATACGCGGCACTTGCGATTGCGTCCTTTATCACTTCCCTAATCTTGATACCTGTCCCGATAACACCTTCACTATAAATATCATAAAAGTATCTAGGGTCTGTTCTATACGTAGGATCAAGCGCCGAGCTAAGCTCCGAGCTCAATAAACCACAGCGATTAAGATAATATTTTAATTCATCCAGTGATATATCTTTAAATTCTTTTTCAATATTATCCATATAGCGATTATATACACTCTGATAAAAATTTAACGAGTCATTATATACTTTATCACAGAATCTTATTTCTTTAAGAATTTCTTCTTTGGTTATTGCACCTTTCTTTACTGCTTTTAATCCATCAAGTATTGTTGGGTCACTAATTAAGAAATTCCTTGCAGAATCATAACTTAAGGCAAGTTCTTTTCCTGTTCTCTTTTTGTAAATTTTACTTAGGCGTGAATCGTATATTCCTTCCGAAATATCCAAAGGGTGGGCACGTCCTATGACATCAATATATACATTTTTCAATAAGGACTTTCTAATTGCGTTGTGATATGCGTCTTGTGCTTTTTTAATATCTAATATATGACGGAATGTTTTATATGCGTCTATAGTCTGTAATGAATATTTACATTTTAAATACAATTTTCCATTAGGTACATCAAGTATACTACTATTAGTTTCATTGGGTTTAAGTTTATAGAAAGGGGTTTCTTTCAGAAATACTAAATCGTTCTTAAATTTCTTCTTGAAAGATTTTATATACTTTGCTTTGCATTCTTGATGAAGAAAATCTAAATGATTTTGTTCTTTTTCTAATATTGTCTGAAGCCATTGTTTCTTTTCTTGATCATTTAAATTTTGACGTCTATATATAGCCAATGCTATCAAGTTCATATAATCTCCTTCAGGAAGTTGCATAATGTGTTTTTTATCATGCATATCTTTAAAGAAAACCTCATAAGAACGACCATCATTTACCACATCATTCTTCACAAGGTTCTCTGAATTCAATTTATATCTATTCAAAAGATTATCAGCATCTTTCAGCAATTCACTAACACCTTTATACCAATTTATGTATTCATACAAATTTACTAAAAAATCCATTTGTTCTAATTGGCTATAGTTGAACCAAATTGGCTTACCAATATAAGCATTATTATAACCGCTAAAACTTTCAATTTGAGACGACAATATATATACTGAATCTTTATGAATAGAGAACCTATTATAATTATTGTTATAATTATATTTTATGTGTACTAATTTTAAAAAATTTGAATCTTTTTTTATTTTCAATACGTTTTGATAGAAATTCTCAATTGAAATACGTGCTTTAAACTTTGTTTCAAAAAAGAAACCCTGACGATAATGCTGAGCAAGTTGTTCATCTTTCGACTCTCTATAATAATCTAAAACTTTCAAATATTCTTTTATCGCATCTGTCAAGAATAACTTTACAGTTATATCTACAGATTCTCCAGGCATTTTTAGTCCCTTATACTCAGGCTTGTTCTCTACTTCTAAAAGGATTGCATAAATATCGTCAAAAGTAATATTCTCATCTGTTTTGCTATTAGCGTAAGAAGGATACTTTAAAGATGACGATGTGGCTAAAACTGACATAGGGTGCATGCAAAACAACACACACACCACACAAAAGCCTTTAAAAAGGCATAAGATATTCTTTTTCATTTTTTTCTTGTTGTTTGATTGGACATTTAAGGATGGAAAGCAAGCGGGGTGAAAATATTTTACAGCTTAGCTAAACCATCTTTTATGTTATTTGATTCGTTTCTTACTATTTTTCTTTGATCGCCCTTATTCAATTAAGGAAAAAGAGAGAAACTATTGACATTACTGACGAATGATGAGAGAGGCACACCATTTATGAGATATACATGATTTGTAGCCCTTAACACCTTTCACTTCAGCTACAAGAGCAAATAGTCGTCACGGGGTGGATGAGAATAACAGCCAAAAACTGCTTGATCTTCAATTTTGTTTTTTGACATAGCAATGAGTATTTAATTGTTTTTTAATTTTGATTCAATGAACGTATGCAAATATATAGCATTCTTTAAACTTTTTCCTTGTCCTTTTTTTCCTATTTAAGAAAGGTTCTTATTTCCTATTTAATTTGTTTAATTTTGCATCGAAAATAGTACAAGCCTTTTCTAAAGGCTGCGATAAAAACTATCCTTTAACTGGAAAAATATGCAAGAAGAATTACTTAAAGAAGTGAAGTTTGCCACAGGGTTGAAGATGAACCAACATCGTGATTTTGTGGCTCTTAGCGAAATTATCTTTAATAAGACACATGAAACGATAAGCCCTACTACGCTGAAAAGACTTTGGGGCGTTGTCACTGACCAACAATGCAATCCAAGCATGCATACATTAGACCTTATAGCTGAGGCTATTAGCTATAAAAGCTACAAACTTTTTTGCAGACAATGTGAACGACGTAACAAAAAAGGTAAATACCAAAGTGAACTATTCTTTGGCTCAGGGTGCTATGCCGAAGATTTAGACCCTGACGATGAAATTATTGTGAAATGGTTGCCCAATCGCCAATGTGTGTTTCGCTATTTAGGAAATCGTAGGTTCGTTGTGGTGGAGAGCAAAAATTCACAATTGGATGTGGGCGATACTTTCTCATGTGAGGCTTTTATCGAAAACGAGGTGCTTAATGTGCACAAACTCTCTCATGGTGGAAAAGATAATCTTTGTTATAGAGCTGGTTTAGATAAAGGCATCAAATTCAGCGTAAAGGAAAAAAACAAAGAGATTTCTGAAGGCGATATACAAGAAAATGGGGGGGGTAAAATAAGGTATTTATCCTTCAGGATTCAATAGTTTTTGTATTCTGGAGTTCTATAAATAGTTGAAACTCAATAATATTTCATACCTATCATGCGTCATTTTGATTCCCCCAAGTTTATATATTTATGGCGCAAGTTTCTTCGAAAAATTGGCTTGCTTTTCCCAAGGGGTAGGGTATTCAAAATACGTAATATTTTTTCTGCACGATTTTGTGGCTATTTTACCATCATATTCTGCAACAATATGCACGGGCTGAATTATTGGATGCAAAACCACGCCGAAAAATATTATGGATTTTGAACACCTTACGCTATGGGGTTGCATTTCTCTGCTTGTTCTTCGCTATAAAGCAGAGATTTAGCAGAGAACTTGCGGAGAATTAGCAATTTCAGAGCAAATTCAGAGCGGAGGCAGAAGGACATGAAAATCTTACGTACAGCACAGACCATGTGCAGCGAAAGATGAAAAATTATCCTTTCAAAATGCGTTTGATGTCGTTGAGTTTGTTAAGAGCCTCGAGTGGCGTAAGGTTGTTTACATCAAGATTCAGCAATGTGTCACGAATTTGACTGAGTACGGGGTCATCGAGTTGGAAGAAACTGAGCTGCATGCCCTCTTCGCGTTGCGTGTTGCTTTCGGCACGAGGCACACTTGTTCCTGCTTGAGCACCTGCCTTTTCAAGATCGGCAAGAATGCTTTCGGCACGTTTCACAATGCTTTGTGGCATACCTGCCAAACGAGCCACATGAATACCAAACGAGTGTTCTGACCCTCCGCGTTGCAATTTTCGCAAAAATACCACACGACCATTCACTTCGCGCACCGACACATTCCAGTTTTTGATGCGGGGGAAGAGTTTTTCCATTTCGTTCAACTCATGATAGTGCGTAGCAAAGAGTGTGCGAGCGTGTGCTTTAGGATTTTCGTGGATATACTCCACAATAGCCCAAGCAATGGAGATGCCGTCGTAGGTAGATGTGCCACGTCCCAACTCATCAAAGAGTACCAAAGAGCGCTCCGTAAGGTTGTTCATGATGTTTGAGGCTTCGCTCATTTCAACCATAAACGTACTTTCGCCTACCGAGATGTTGTCGCTTGCACCAACACGGGTAAAAATTTTGTCGACCACGCCAATGTGGGCAGATTCGGCAGGAACAAACGACCCGATTTGTGCCAAAAGGGTAATCAATGCGGTTTGACGCAGCAAGGCACTCTTACCCGCCATGTTAGGACCTGTGACAATGATAATTTGCTGTTTCTTGGTGTCTAATTCTACCGAGTTCGACACGTATTCCTCGCCCGGAGGCATAAGGGTTTCGATTACAGGATGTCTGCCTTCGCGTATGTCGAGCGTCAAACTATTGTCAACCACAGGACGCACGTATTGACGTTCGCGTGCCACACAAGCCAAACTCTGCAAACAATCGAGTTGGCTTAATGCTGCGGCATCGGTTTGCAGCTGGGTGACATAGCGTGCCACCTCGCGCACCAACTCAGCATAGAGTTGCACTTCAAGTTCGGCAATGCGATCTTCTGCCCCTAAAATTTTGTCTTCATACTCCTTCAGTTCCTGTGTAATATAGCGCTCGGCTTGTGCCAAAGTTTGCTTTCTAATCCACGTTTCGGGCACCTTGTCTTTATACGTGTTGCGCACTTCGATGTAGTAGCCAAACACATTGTTGAAGCCAATTTTAAGGCTGGGGATGCCCGTAGCGTCACTTTCGCGTTGCTGAATTTTTAGCAAATAGTCTTTGCTCGAAGTTGAAATGTGGCGCAAATCGTCTAGTTCCTCGTTCACACCATCGGCAATGACGCCACCTTTATTTACGAGTATGGGCGGATCAAGGCAAATGGTATGCTTAATGCTGTCGCGCAAGGGAGTGAGTGCATCCAGTCGTTCTGCAATTTGTTTAATCGCAAGGCATTCAGCATGTGCGCAAGCATATTTAAGTAGAGCTGTGCTTTCGAGTGCTGCACGCAGTTGTTGCAATTCGCGTGGATTAACGCGTCCCACAGCCACACGACTCACAATGCGCTCCATATCGCCAATTTTGGGCAGTTCCATTTCGCACAACTCGCGGAAGTCGGGATGACGGAAAAAGTGTTCTACACCATCTTGTCTGTCTTCAATGGCTTTTACTTCACGCAGGGGGAAGATGAGCCAACGATGCATCATGCGTGCGCCCATAGGCGTGAGGGTGCGGTCCATTACTTTAAGCAACGAGGTGCCCCCTTCTGCCATAGGTTGTGTGAGTTCGAGGTTGCGTGTGGTGAAGCGATCGAGGCGCACGTAGTGATCTTCCTCAATGCGTCGTAGTGACGTGATATGCGAGGTTTGGGTGTGCTTGGTCATTTCCAAGTAACACATAATGGCACCTGCAGCCACTAAGCCATCTTTAAGGTGGTCAACGCCAAAGCCTTTGAGGTTTTTTACTTGAAAGTGCTTGGTAAGACGTTCGTGGGCAGTTTGTGGGGTAAATGCCCAATCGTCGAGCTCGAACACAAAGCCCTTGTTGCCATAAAGTCCCTCATAACGTCCGCGCAAACCGTGTTGCACCAATACCTCTTTTGGCGCAAAACCTGCCAACAGTTTGTCTACATATTCGGCAGTACCTTCTGCCACGAGAAACTCACCCGTAGAAATGTCGAGAAAGGCAATGCCCACCGCCGAAGCACCGAAGTGTACGGCAGCTAAGAAGTTGTTTTCGCGTGCGTTGAGCACATTGTCGGTCATAGCCACACCAGGAGTAACTAACTCTGTGATGCCACGTTTAACTAACTTTTTGGCAAGTTTAGGGTCTTCGAGTTGGTCGCAAATCGCCACACGATAACCTGCACGGATAAGTCGGGGCAAATAGGTGTCGAGCGCGTGGTGCGGAAAGCCCGCCATCTCGGTTGCAGCAGCCTGTCCCTTGTTGTTGCGGCGTGTTAAGGTAATGCCTAATACCTGCGAGGCGGTTACAGCATCCGCATCGTAGGTTTCGTAAAAGTCACCGCAGCGAAACAGCAGCACGGCATCAGGATTTTTTGCCTTGAGGTCGTAAAACTGCTTCATCATAGGGGTAAGATTCTCTGCCATTTCTTTATAAGGGATTATTGGGTTAAAGGGATATTGGGGGGATAATAAGGGGTTGGAAAAATTAGGCGTGTTAGGGGTTATTGATTTAGGAGGTTAAAAAGTAACTTCTTGCCTATTCGCAACTTTAGTAACCTTTTTAACCTCCTAACCTAACGCTGGGTAGTTCTAAAAAAATGATTTTAAATTTCTAAAATTCTGCTAGACGCTTTGCACCCTCTTGCATGTGTCTTGACATCAGTTTGCTCAGTCACATAGCTCGCTATGCACTTTCGTTCACTCCCCTCCACACACACATACGTTAGGGCATAAATCAACTTTTCAGAATAATTAGAACCACCCTGCCTTTGCCCAATAGTACCCCCGCTGAGAATCGAACTCAGATCACTGCTTTAGGAGAGCGGTGTTCTATCCATTGAACTACGAGGGCATGTGCCATTGAGTTTGCATGAGCAAAAGTAGCAAATTCTTCTGAAAAACTCGTGCTCATCGCCCTAAAACACCACAAATAAGGCCTATTATTGCATAAAAACGACAAAAGTGTGCAATAATTAGCACGTTATTTGTACATTTGCCGACGGAAAGCGCTGCCCCATGTATTTTATTTACTTATCACAAACAAGGCGGGCTTTACAAAAAACAGGAGGAACACTATGCAACCCATATTATCATTCAACGATTTAACTGAACATCTTAAACAATTACACCGTACCTTTCGCTTAGCCGTGGTGTGTGGCTCTGATGCCAGTACGGCTGAGGCTGTGATGCGTGCTGTAGACCACGGATTTGCCGAAGCATGGTTCGTAGGCGACTGTGCAAAGGTAAAACAACAGCCCTGGGTGGCACAATACACAGACGAAAAGGTGCATTTTGTTGAAGCAGACTCAGACGTTGAAGCTGCTGAACGTGCAGTCACGATGGTGCGTAATGGCGAGGCTGATGTGCTTATGAAAGGACTTTTGCACACCGACACCTTGCTACGCGCTGTGCTTAACAAAGAGTGGGGCATATTGCCACGTGGACAAGTGTTGACACACATTGCCATGGCACAAATTCCTGCTTATCACAAACTGTTGTTTTTCACGGATGCAGCAGTTATTCCCTATCCCATACAAGAACAGCGTACACAGCAAGTGGCATATCTTGCACGTATGCTCCATGCCTTTGGCATAGAACAACCCCGTGTGGCACTTCTACACTGTGCCGAAACAGTGAGCGAGAAGTTTCCACATACGATGGGTTATGGCGAAATTTGTCAACGTGCAGCTTCGGGCGAATGGGGACGTTTAATTGTAGATGGTCCACTCGACCTACGTACAGCATGCGATGCAATGGCTTTGCGCATAAAAGGCATACGTTCTGTGCTTGGTGGCGAAGCCGACGCATTGGTAATGCCCGATATTGAGGCTGCGAATCTTTTTTATAAGGCACTTCCTCTCTTTGCCTCAGCCCAAGTAGCAGGCACACTGCAAGGCACGTTGGCACCAGTGGTGTTACCCTCGCGTGGCGACTGTGCCGATGCGAAATACCACAGTTTGGCACTTGCCACAATGAGTTGCTAATAGCTTTTTATTTTGTAAATCAATTCTATATAGCACCACCCCTAATAAATACAGCACAATCATAGACTTTTCACCCCAAAATCATGCAACACTCTGCATCCACCACTGCAACAAGCAACGAACATAGCATACTTGTAATAAACCCTGGCTCTACATCAACCAAAGTGGCAGTGTATGTAGGCGAAAATCCACTTTGCGTAAGCACTATTCGTCATAGCGATGAGGAACTTAGCCTATTTCAATGTATTGAAGATCAACGCGATTTCAGACGTCAATTGGTGCTCGATTGGCTGAAGGATAACCATATTCCTTTTGCCTTCGATGCCATTATAGGGCGTGGCGGACTCATTAAGCCTATTGCCAGTGGGGTGTATAGGGTGAACGAAAAAATGTGTCACGAAACCTATTCTGCCATGCGTAAGCATGCTTGCAACTTAGGGTGTATCATTGCATACGAATTGGCTAATATGCAACCTGGAGGTTCTTGTCCGGCTTTTATTGCCGACCCTGTTACCGTAGACGAGTTGTTGCCCGAAGCACGCATCAGTGGTTCGCCCCTAATGCCACGCCTTTCTATTTGGCATGCGCTGAACCAGCGAGCTATTGCACATCGCTATGCCAAGGAAATAGGCAGTCGTTATGAAAATCTCAACCTTATTGTTGCCCATTTAGGGGGAGGCATCACCGTAGCAGCCCATCAAAAAGGCCGTGCCGTAGACACAAATAACGGACTCGATGGCGAAGGTCCCTTCTCGCCAGAGCGTGCGGGCACCTTGCCTGCTGCCGATCTTATTCACCTTTGTTATAGCGGACGTTATACCGAAGAGCAACTCAAAAAACGTGTAACAGGACAGGCAGGATTGATGGCTCACCTTGGCACTACCGACATTTTGCGCATTATGCAGATGATAGAACAGGGCGACGAACATGCCCGTTTGCTCATCGACGCCATGATTTATCACATAGCAAAGGCGATTGCAGCCCAAAGTGCTGTGCTTTGTGGCGAGGTAGATGCCATTTTGCTTACAGGGGGCGTGGCATATTGCGACTATATCACGCAAGGCATTATGCGTCGCGTACAATTCATTGCCCCTGTTCACATCTTTCCAGGTGAAGACGAAATGCAAGCCCTCGCCCTCAACGCTCTTTCGGTGCTTAGGGGGGAATGCGAGGCAAAGGAATATATGTAAACAATAGGGCTACTTTTTTCAGCAAAAAGTGGCCCATTTTTATCCCGAAGGAATTCCGAAGACATTCCGATATCATCCCGAAGGATCATCATTCTTTAAACTGTCCCCAAAAAGTTGAAAAAAAGACCGCTATCGCGTAGTGTGACACCCTACTTATTTTGTCTGTTCTTTTAAATAGCCAATCATGGGGTAATGGTCAGAGAAGGGAACGGTTTGGTCTACCTTCATGGCATAGGGTTTGAAGTGCTGAGAACAGAATATGTTGTCAATGCGCACGTAAATGGCGTCGCGATTAAACGAACGTCCTATGCCATTGGCTGTGGCACGATAAGTGTCGGTGAGACGACTACACACGCTGTGGTGAGCGTATGAGATGGGTGAATCGTTGAAATCACCCATGACCAAGAGTTTACGATCTGCGTTTCGGTCGATAAATGTGCAGAGTGTGTCAACCTGTCGCGCACGTTCTGCCCCACTATTGGCAATTTTACGCACTAAGCCCAGTTTGCCGTGAACCTTGTTTGCGGTTTCAGGGTTTCGCACGATGTCGTGATAGTTGTCGCGCTCTGCGTTTGATAGGTGCATGGACTCTAAATGCGCACAAACCACAATAATGGTGTCGTCTTGGCGTGGAGTGACATAAAAAGCTGCAGCCCCATTGCCTGTGGAGTGGCAAATCACCTCTTGACGCGCGATGGGCCATTTGCTCATTACGCCCACGCGATTGCCTCCTACAAAAATCCATTCAAAGTGATAGCCATAGCGCTTCATCGTGCGTTGTATGCAAGTGTGCATATCTTCGGAACTGAAGGCTGTTTCTTGCAAAGCGGCAATGTCGGGTTGTTGGGTGCAAAGGTAGCGCACAAGTTCCACGTCACGCCCATTGTCGTCCATTCTCCAACAGCCAAAACTCATGGTGTTATAGCTAATGACTTTAATAGCCTTTTTGGGTGGAGGCGAGCTAAGGTTGATAGGGCAATAGTCGCGTAAACTCCCAAAGCAGCAAAGCAAACCAAAGATTGAGATGAAAACCAAGCGTGGCTTAATGAGCAGACACAATACGCCCATGCCCATAACTGCTGCTACGAAAAAAGGAAAACATAGTCCTACCACGGCAATGTATTTGCCGTAGATCGATGGGTTGACGTAGACGGTGGCTGCGCACGCCCATAGCAAAAGTACTGTAAGCCAGCTTAAAAACCTGAGTGTTTGCTTCATTGTTTTAAGAAAATTGAGATGGAAAATGAGGCTTTTTGCAACACAAAAACTACACAGAACGCATCCTGCCTAATTTTATTCTCACTGCATTTATCTGCGACTTAGGCGGAAAAGTTCTTGCTTTTCGTCCTTGCTTAAACTATCATAACCTGAGCGACGCACTTTGTCGAGAATCTCGTCCATGCGAGCTTCGTTCTGGCGTGAGCGCATGTTTTCTTCGTAATCGCTTTGGCGAGTGGCAGTGTGATGGGCATTGCCCACAGCAGGCTTCTTTTGCATTTTTGCCTTGGTGCGTTGCCAAAAACTGGGTTTCGCTTTTTGAGCGGGTTCCCATTCTTCCCAACCATTAAAACGAGGACCACTTTTGGCTTTTTTGCGCCACCATAACAAGAGTAACAAACCAAAGAGCATACCCCCTAAGTGAGCAAAGTGGGCAACATTGTCGTTCGAGAAATAAGCCGAAAGAACTTCGATGACTGCATAACCCACCACAAAGTATTTTGCCTTCATGGGGATGGGCGGGATAAGAAGCATGATACGCTCATTGGGGAAGAACATGCCAAAGGCTAAAAGGATGCCATAGCAAGCACCCGAGGCTCCGATGGTGGTCCAATGATTAAGGAATTGTGCCATAGGGATGAGCGCACTTCCGGTGTTTACTAATTCGTAGTTTTGAAGTCCTTCAATATAATACTCTGCTGTTTGCCACAACTCTTGACACAGCGCAGCACCTATGCCACACACGGCATAATAAAACAAGAATCGTTTGGTGCCAAGTTGACGTTCAATGAGTGAGCCAAACATCCAAAGCGAGAACATGTTGAAGAAAAGGTGTGTCAGACTGCCATGCAGAAACATGTAGGTAAAGAGTTGAAACACATTAAACTGGTCGGCAAGCACAAAGTGCAAACCAAGCCACTGCGTAATATCGATGCCACGCGCCTCGAGTACTACCTGCAAAAGGTAGCACAATACGTTGATAATTAATAAATTGCGCGTGATAGGAAGTATTTTTTGCATTTTGTTTGTATTGGGGAGAAAGAAGGAGAAATGAATAATTTATGATGCACCCATTTTTTGTTTTGTGGTAATGCGTTGTAACACAAGGAATATGCGATGTGGAAATAAAGCCTCGCGCACCCTTCGTTTTTAACTATTCAACCCTATCTTTTTTTTATTCACTAATTAACTCTTAACTTTGCAACGATTCGGCGTCGTAGTGCCAAATGGTGGAGCCAAAATAGTGCTCCTCGGTGAGACATACGCCCACAGGCATGCGCGGTTCGGGTACGCCACTGCCTAAGATGCAAGGCGAAACTTCTACAAATGCTTCGTCCCACAAACCTTGGTCAATGAAGCTTTGCAAAGTTTGCTGTCCACCCTCAACCAAGAGCGACTGCACACCCTCAGTGCGATAGAGTTCGGTAAGGGCAGTGCGAATATCGGCATAAGCTAACCACCCTCTGGGCAAATCGCCTTCGGCTACTCTACCCAACACCACACGCAGTGGTTGTGGACCTACCCAATGTCGCACATTGAGTTGTGGATGATCCATGCGTAATGTGCCATGTCCTACTAAAATAGCTTGGTGCATGGCGCGTAGTTGATGCACACGCATTTGTGACCAAGATGACGACAAACGGGCTGCACGCTCAGTGGGCGAGAGTGTGCCATCAACACCCACTAAAGGTGCTTCGCGCCAACGATCTATAAAGCCATCGGCAGAACGCGCCCACTTTAGAGTGACGTAAGGACGGTGTAGGGTTTGGGCTGTAATAAAGCGACGGTTGAGAGCAAGACATTCTTGCTCAAGCACACCAACCTTTACTTCAATGCCTGCCTCGCGCAATATGGCGATGCCGCGACCTTGCACCTTGGCAAAAGGGTCGACACAGCCTACCACGACACGTGGAATGCCTGTTTTCACAATTAAACGGGCACAAGGAGGTGTTTTGCCGTAGTGAGCACAAGGCTCTAAACTTACGTAAATGGTGCTTTGACTGAGTAGTGGACGGTCGGCTGGACGCACTGAAGCTATTGCATTTACCTCAGCATGTCCCTGACCACATACGGCGTGGTATCCCTCGCCTATAATGCGATCTTTATACACAATTACAGCACCTACCATCGGATTGGGCTGTGCGTGCATACTGCCATAGCGTGCCAACTCAATGCAGCGCTGCATATATAATTCGTCAGTTTGCATTTTCTTGAATGGTTCGTGCGGCTTTAATAAAAATAAAGGAGTTCTATGAATGAATCGTCTAAATATTTGAAAAACGAACAGTTGTTTTTTAGAAATTTAAAATCAGATTTTTTAGAACCACCCTTTCATTGATTACCGCGGTTTAGTTATGAATATCAATAAAAACTCTCTATAATGAACTCTCTGTTTACCGCACTGCGCATGCAGCTGCAGGCTCTTTACACCGAAGGCGAGGCACGTGCCATTGCCTTTATGGTGCTCGACGAGGGGTTCGGCGTGAGTCGTACCGACATTTATGCCGACAAAGTTAGACAATTTTCTGAAGATGAGCACCAACGCTATGACATAATGTGCAAACGATTGATTGCAGGCGAGCCTGTGCAGTATGTGTTGGGCAAGGCTTGGTTTGCAGGTCGACAATTTGCAGTAAGTCCCGATGTGCTTATTCCACGCCCCGAAACCGAGGAACTTGTAGATTGGGCAATAGAGGTGGCACAAGGCTTGCAAAAAGCAAATCCGCAAAAGCGTTTACGCATTGTGGATGCTGGCACGGGGTCGGGCTGTATTGCCGTGAGTTTAAAGTTGGCTTTGCCAAATGCTGAGGTTGTGGCATGGGATATTTCGGAGGGTGCATTGAATATAGCCCGTAAAAATGCACAAACCTTGGGGGCAGAGGTTAAGTTTGAGCAACGCGACATGTTGCAACCCTGGGCATTACCTGCCGAAAGCATCGACCTTATTGTGAGTAACCCTCCCTATATTTGCATGCGTGAGGCTGAGGAAATGGAACAAAACGTAATGAAACACGAACCTCACACGGCATTATTCGTGCCCAATGACGACCCTCTTCGTTTTTATCGCGCATTGGCAAAAGGGGCTGCACAGACATTGACAAAGAATGGCGCTTTGCTCACTGAAATAAACCGTGCCTTTGGACATGAAACAGCCGAGGCTTTTATGCAAGTAGGACTGAAAGATGCTGAAATAAAACGCGATGTTTTTGGAAATGAACGTATGGTGGGTGCATTTGCCGGCTTATGAACTTGTCATTTCGCATAAAAACTGTAATTTTGCAAGGTAAAATAAACAACAACTCTAAATAAGAAGTTTAATACAGCATGTCTGAAAGAAAAGTACGTGTGCGTTTTGCACCAAGTCCTACAGGACCTCTCCATATTGGCGGTGTTCGTACCGCGCTCTATAACTATCTTTTTGCTCGTCAACACGGTGGTGATATGGTGTTCCGTATTGAAGACACCGATTCTAACCGTTTTGTGCCTGGAGCTGAAGACTATATTATTGAATCTTTTAAATGGCTTGGCATTGAATTTGACGAGGGTGTAAGCTTTGGTGGCGAACATGGTCCCTATCGTCAGAGCGAACGTCGCGACATTTATCGCAAATATGTAAAGCAGTTGCTCGATGCAGGCAAGGCTTACATTGCATTCGATACGCCCGAAGAACTCACTGCAAAGCGTGAGAGTGTGCAAAACTTCCAATACGATGCACATACGCGTATGGATATGCGTAACTCTTTGGTGCTTGGCGATGAAGAAACACAACGTCTGATTGATAATGGCGAACAGTATGTGGTACGCTTCAAGGTTGAGCCCGGTGAGGAAGTTCACGTAAACGATATTATTCGTGGTGACGTGCGCATTATGAGTGATATTCTCGACGACAAGGTACTTTATAAGAGTGCTGACGATCTGCCTACTTATCACTTGGCAAATATTGTAGACGACCACTTGATGGAAATTAGCCATGTTATTCGTGGCGAAGAGTGGTTGCCTTCGGCTCCTCTCCATGTGTTGCTTTATCGTGCCTTTGGTTGGGAAGATACGATGCCTCAGTTTGCTCACTTGCCTTTGTTGCTTAAACCCGATGGTAAGGGTAAACTCTCAAAGCGTGATGGCGACCGTTTAGGTTTCCCCGTATTCCCCTTAGAGTGGCACGACCCTAAATCGGGTGACATTTCTTCGGGTTACCGTGAAAGTGGCTATTTGCCAGAGGCTGTTATTAACTTCCTTGCTTTGTTAGGATGGAACCCTGGAACTGACCAGGAAATTCTTTCTATGCAGGAACTTATTGAACAATTCGACTTGGCTAAGTGCTCAAAGAGTGGTGCAAAGTTCGACTACATCAAGGGTCAATGGTTTAACCGCGAATATATTCTCAAAACCGACAATGCGGTATTGGCTCCTGCCTTCGACAAAATTTTGAAGGAAAATGGTATTGAGGTTCCTATTGAACGTGTTGAGGCTGTAGTGGGCATGATGAAGATGAAGAAGATTAACTTCATTAAGGAGCTTTGGCCTCTTTGCGACTTCTTCTTCATTGCTCCAACCTACGACGCTGACGATAAGTTTACTCGTAAGAATTGGAAAGAAGGCGCTGCTGCCGATATGCAAGAATTGCATGATTTGCTTGCTTCGCTCAACGACTTTAGCATCGAGGCTCAAAAGGCTGCTGTCGACCCTTGGGCTACCGAAAATGGCAAAAAGCCTTGGAACCCCTGGCGCGTATGCTTGGTGGGTACAGGTAAAGGTCCTGATATGTATGAGCTTGCTGCCTTCCTTGGCAAGGACGAAACCTTGCGTCGTATGAAGGCTGCTATCGAAGCTCTGGGATAACAATCCAAAAAAATAGGAGTTTTCAAGAAGAGATTCTTAAGAAGGGTTTTTCAAGAAGTTATTTTAAGAAGTTAGAGGGAAGATAGAGGAATGATAGTATCGCAAAATGTATACGAGATTCCTACTTCTCGAAGATAACTTCTTGAGAAAAGTTTCTCAAGAAATAGCTTCTTGAAAAATTCCTCTCCTGTTTCATACTTTTTACAGACAAAAAAGTGTATTCTTTCGCAATTTATTTGTTGATGCTCGGCTGTAATATTGCCGCCATCTTCAGCAAGAAAATCCGCACCATGATGCGCGGTCATCGCGACACATGGCGCATTCTGCGCAAGCAGATTGGCAACGAAAAGTATGTGTGGTTTCACGCAGCTTCATTGGGAGAGTTCGAACAAGGACGCCCCCTTATGGAACGTCTGCGCCGTGAACACCCCGAAAAAAAGATTTTGCTTACCTTCTTTTCGCCCTCGGGCTATGAAGTGCGCAAAAATTATGAAGGAGCCGACGTGGTGTGCTATTTACCACTCGACACACCGCTAAATGCACGAAAATTCGTTCGTTTAGCAAATCCCGAGGCAGCATACTTTATCAAGTACGAATTTTGGCGCAACTACATTGATGTGCTTCATCAAAAGCACATTCCTGTTTACTCGGTGTCGAGCATTTTCCGTCCTAACCAAATATTTTTCCGTTGGTACGGACGCAACTACGCCCGTGTGTTACAACGTATGACGCATCTTTACGTGCAAAACGAAGAATCGCGTGCGCTACTTGCCACCATTGGCGTGGACCATGTAACCGTTGTGGGCGACACACGTTTCGACCGTGTTATCGACATTCGTAATGCTGCCAAACCCCTGCCACTTGTAGAGCGTTTTGCAGGTTGTTGGCGTGTAGTGGTTGCAGGTAGTTCATGGCAACCCGACGAAGACTTGCTTATTAGCTACTTTAACACCCACTCTAACCTCCGTTTGGTACTTGCCCCCCACGTGGTGAGCGAGGAGCATATAAAGCAAATTGAAAGCAAATTGCAACGTCCCTACGTGCGCTATTCTGCAGCTACTACCAAGAGTGTGGCTGAAGCCGATTGCTTAATCATTGACTGCTACGGCTTGTTGTCAAGCATATACCGTTATGCCACAATTGCTTATGTAGGTGGTGGTTTTGGCGTAGGCATTCACAATGTGCCCGAAGCAGCTGTATACGGCGTGCCCGTTATAATTGGTCCTAATAATAAGAAGTTCCGCGAAGCACAGGCATTGCTCGCTAATGGCGGATGTCGTGAGGTAACAGATAGTAAGTCGTTTAACGCTGTAATGGACCTTTTGCTTAACGACAAGGCGGAACTCGAAAAGGCTGGCAAAGCTGCTGGTAATTACATTAAAGAAAATTCGGGAGCTTCTGCACAAATTCAACTTTGAGCATTGTTTATTCACAACGGTGCTTCCACAAGTTCCCATTCCTCAAAAATAATCATCCATGAAAGTGCTTTTAGTCAATACCTCCGACCATGCAGGCGGAGCCGCCATAGCTTCCTTGCGACTGCTTAAGGCTCTACGCCAAGCAGGCATTGAGGCTACAATGCTTTGTCGCGATCGTTCGGCACAAACCGAAGGTATGGACGAGGTGATGCAACTTAAACCCACGCTGTGGCGAAAGGCTAAGTTCCTACTTGAACGATTGGAGATTTACATAGCCAATGGTTTTAAACGAAAAGGGCTCTTTGCCGTAGACACTGCACGTTTTGGTAACGACATTACCAAATTAAAAGCCTTTCGCGAAGCCGATGTAATTCACTTGCATTGGACAAACCAAGCTATGCTATCGCTTGGTAATTTAAAAAAGATTCTCAACAGTGGCAAACGCATTGTTTGGACCATGCACGATATGTGGCCCTTCACTGGGGTTTGCCATAACTCTGCTGATTGTGATCGATGGTTTACCAGTGGTTGTGGACGTTGCCCCATGTTGCTACGCCCTGCGACTAACGACCTCTCGGCTTCAACCTATCGTCGCAAAAAGGCGGTTTATGCCACAGGGCAAATTACCTTTGTGGGTTGTAGCCGTTGGATGGCAGACAAGGCAGCACAAGCTCCTTTACTCAGCAACCAGCGCGTAGCGACTATCCCGAATCCCATCGACACACATTTTTATGCTCCTGCAGGCACAGAAGGCATGCCCACGCAAACTGAAGTGCGTACTGCACTCAAATTGCCTACCGACCGCCTACTTATTCTGTTTTCAGCCTTCAAGGTAACCGACCATAATAAAGGAATCGACCACCTTATAGAGGCTGTAAAACTGTTGCAACAGCAATATCCCGAGTGGAGCGAACGTCTTGGCATAGTGCTTGCAGGTCGTGGCGCAAATACGCTGCAAGAGGCTTTCGGTGATGTACCCGTTTATGCGATGGGATATGTAGAAGACGAGGAGCGTATGCGCCAAATCTATCAAGCATGCAACCTTTTTGCCATGCCTACTTTGATGGATAATCTTCCGAATACCGTGGTAGAGTCCATGGCATGTGGAGTGCCTTGTGTGGCATTCAGCGTGGGAGGCGTACCGCAGATGATAGACCATGGAGTAAATGGCTATTTGGCAAAGTATGACGACTGTGCCGACCTTGCAAAAGGCATTTATGCTACACTCAATTCACCAAGTTACACGGCGCTATGTCGTAATGCACGTACCAAAGCCGTAAATGCTTACGACGAAAGCACTGTAGCTGCTTCCTATATCAAACTTTACAAGGGGCAGTTTAGCTAAAAGCACCTGGTGCTTCACCCCAAACATTGAAAGAAAAAAACATTTTATATACAATAATGTATCCAGAAAATCAAACGCAAGAGAACAGTGTGCCTCCTTCCGCGGAAAGCACCGATAAACTTCCCAAAATTACCGTAGCCACCGTTACGTGGAATGCTGGCAAACTTATTACACGCACGATAGAGAGTGTAGAACGCCAGACTTATGCAAATGTTGAGCACCTTATTGTCGATGGTAATTCACACGACGATACGCTCGAACATGTACATCATTATCAAGAACGTAATAGCCGTGCAGCTGTGCGTCATGAAATTGTGTGCATTAGCGAGCCCGACGAAGGTCTTTACGACGCGATGAACAAAGCTATTGATATGGCTACGGGGCGTTACATTCTCTTTCTTAATGCCGGCGATACCTTCCATGCCGACAATACACTCGAACTTATAGCAGAGGCAATAAAAAAATCACCCTCACTCCCTGCTGTGGTGTATGGCGACACGCATCTTGTTGACGAAAACGGAAAGTTTGTGCGTCGACGTCGTCTTACTCCTCCCGAACATCTTACTTGGCGCTCATTTAAAAACGGTATGTTAGTGTGTCATCAAGCATTTTTTGCACGCACCGACTTAGCTCGTGCTTATCACTATGATCGTCGCTACCGCTTTTCGGCAGACTTCGATTGGTGCATTCGCATCATGCGCCATGCTGCCATACACCAACTGCCCATAACAAATGCGCATACCGTTGTGGCAAACTATCTTAACGAGGGTATGACCACACGCAACCACAAAGCCTCTTTGCGCGAGCGTTTCAATATTATGGCACACCACTATGGTTGGTTGCCTACTGTGGCACGTCACGCATGGTTCGTTGTGCGTAGCATCATCAAAAAATAACTCACGCAATGACCGATTTTTATCTTTGGGCAACAGGACGATGTTCTCAAAAAGAGTACTGCCGAAGTGAAATAGCTCAAAAGCTACGTACAAAGGGTGCCACCCCCGACGAAATAGAATCGCTCCTCGCTCGCCTTGAGTCTGAGCGTTATATCGACGAAACACGCTATGCTCGTGCCTTTGTGTCAGACAAGTTCCGTTTCGACCATTGGGGACGCATAAAAATAGTCAATGCCTTACGCATGAAAGGTGTTAGTAGCAACGACATTGACGATGCTCTCGAACTCATAACCGACGACGATTACCGTGCTTCTCTCTCAGATTTCATTGCCTCTCGGCGTCGCACAACCAAAGGCGACACCCCGTATGCCATCAATCAAAAGATAGCACGCTCTGCCATCTCTCGTGGATTCGAACCTCACTTGGTTTTCGATGCCTTGCGTGTAGAAAATGACGCCGATTTTTAGTTATAAAATAAATAGCCAGATATGTTAGGATGGTCTCTTCCTACACACATATCTGGCTATTTTATTTAGTTACACCTTGCAAATAAATTCATTTGCACGATGTTTTTAAAAAATCATCAAAAAATTTCTTCGCCCTTCAGTGTTGCACTCGATGATTCGGTAATGCGTACACGTACGTATTCGCCGGGGCGGTGTGTGCCACGGTCAAATACAACCACCTTGTTTTGTTCAGTGCGACCAAAGAGTTGGTCTTTTGAGCGTTTGCTAACACCTTCTACCAAAATTTCATATTCTTGACCAATGCAACGCTGGTTGCTCTCAGCGCTCAACTCATTTTGCAAGGCAATCAACTCGTTCAAACGACGAATTTTAATATCCTCGGGCACATCATCGGGCAAGTGGCGCGAAGCGTATGTACCAGGACGTTCGCTATACTTAAACATAAACGAAGAGTCGTAACCACACTCACGCATCAACGAGAGCGAAAGTTGATGATCTTCTTCGGTCTCTGAGCAATAACCTGCAAAGATATCGGTCGAGAGTCCACAATCGGGGATAATTCGGCGAATAGCTGCTACGCGGTCCATATACCATTCACGTGTATATTTGCGGTTCATCAACTTCAATATACGGTCTGAACCACTCTGCACGGGCAAATGAATATGACGACATACGTTAGGCTCTTCAGCAATAACGTGTAATGTCTCGTCGCTCATGTCCTTAGGGTGGCTTGTGCTAAAGCGAATGCGCAAACCAGGCACTGTGCGAGCTACAGTGCGCAACAGCTCGGGAAAACGAATTTCACTGCCATCCTCTTTTGTCCAGCAATATGAGTTTACGTTCTGACCCAACAGTGTGATTTCTTTATAATTGCGTGCTTCAAGGTCGCGTGCTTCAGTAAGAATACTCTCAATGTCGCGCGAGCGTTCACGGCCACGTGTATAAGGCACAATGCAATAGTGGCAAAAGTTGTTGCAACCACGCATAATGCTGATAAAGCCTGAAATGCGGCTACCACAATAACGCTCGGGCACAATGTCACGATAAGTCTCAGTAGTGCTCAGTTCAATGTTCATAGCCTTCTGTCCCACCTCGGCTTGTGCAATAAGGTCGGGCAATGAGAGGTAAGCATCTGGTCCAGCCACGAGGTCGGCTCCATGCTCATTCAGCAGACCCTCTTTCACGCGTTCAGCCATACAGCCCAACACACCGATAATGAGTTTACGTCCTTTGCGACGCATGGCATTAAGGGCTTCAAGGCGGTGAATAATTTTTTGCTCCGCGTTATCGCGCACAGAGCAGGTGTTTAGAAACACCGCATCAGCCTCATCTAAATTTTCGCAGGGTTCATATCCTGCCATCTTCATCACCGAGGCAACCACCTCGCTGTCTGCCACATTCATTTGGCAGCCGTATGTTTCTATATAGAGATGTTTCATATTTAAGTGCTAAGTTTTATGGGGTAAGCAATAGATTAAAAGTAATACATACGAATGATGAGCAATCTTCGCAATGTATTACATACCATCTACTCATTCCTTATTTTCTTCCAAAGTCGGCAGGCACCTCGCCCCAACGTTTTGTTTCCCATTTAAGTAATGGAATGTCAGCGTAGTCGTGTGTGCGTAACCAATTTTCTGCTCGTTCAATAAGTTGAAAGAGTTGCTCAGTGCGTGGCGTGCGTGCCAATTTTGTGCGACATTTGCGTGCTTTTATCCACATCAACGCATTGCGACTGTCAGAGTATATCGTCATTGTGCGTCCCTTTTGTTTAAGCAATGCCAAAGCATGTACTATCGCTAAGAACTCACCAATGTTATTTGTGCCATGCACAGGTCCGTAATGAAAAATTTCTTGTCCTGTAGCAAGATAAACACCACGATACTCCATAGGTCCAGGATTGCCCGAGCAAGCAGCGTCTACAGCCATAGCATCCGCTTTTACTTCAGGGGGTAAAGGCAATACCGTGTCATTGCGCCAATCAGGAGGATTAGTCACCTCGCCCTTACGTGATGTTTTATATTTTTGAGTATTCACATCCACGCGCTGCCCCTTCGCTTCGTCGCTCGGTGCCTGTGCTGTGCCTGTCGGCACACTTATGGCGCGTTGTGCCACATGCAATTCAGCCCCATCGGTAAAGGCTTGTTGAGCCTCAGCCTCTGTCTTGAACGATTTATACGTAGCAGCAGGAAAGCCTACCACCTGTTGTTGGCACTCCTCCCAAGTGTTGTATATGCCCGGTTCACGACCACGCCACACTACGTAATATTTTGTATTGGACACAATGTTTAAGTATTAAGTATTAAGTATTACATACTTTAAGTATAAAGTATTACATCCTTATTGAAAGATAAGAGCTGAAAGTTAAGATAATAATTAAGTATAACATGCTACACTGCAATAGCATGTAATACTTAATACTTTATACTTATTTCTTACATTCTCTCGGGCATCTCAATGCCGAGCAGACCCATACCCAAACGTACCACCTTAGCCACGTTCTTAGAGAGCACAAGGCGGAAGGCCTGCTTCTTAGCATCTTCTTCGCGCATAATGCTAAAGTCGTGGTAGAACTGATTATACTCCTTTACTAACTCATAGCAGTAGTTTGCTACAGCTGCAGGCTGATATTCAGAACCTGCCTGACGCACTACAGCAGCAAAGTCAGCAATGTGCTGAATAATCTCCTCTTCCTTGGTAGAAATTTCTACGTCAGCGGGCAAAGTGTCGGGCACTTGAATACCTGCATCGGCAGCCTTACGCAAGATTGAGCGGATACGAGCATAAGTATATTGGATAAACGGACCAGTGTTACCATTAAAGTCAATGCTCTCTTCGGGGTTGAACAACATGTTCTTACGAGCATCTACCTTCAGCAAGAAATACTTCAGTGCACCCATACCCACGATGCGTGCCACCTCGTTCTTCTCCTCGTCTGTCATGTCGGTAGATTTTTTAGCCTCGTCGATAGTTTGACGTGCCTGAGCTACCATGCCAGCTACCAAGTCGTCAGCGTCAACCACAGTACCCTCGCGGCTCTTCATCTTACCATTGGGCAATTCAACCATACCATACGAGAAGTGAACCAAACTCTTACCCCACTCAAAGCCTAAGCGGTCGAGCAAAATTGAGAGTACCTGGAAGTGATAGTTCTGCTCGTTGCCCACCACATAAATCATCTTGTCGATGGGGAAATCTTGGAAACGCAACTTAGCCGTACCAATATCTTGTGTCATATACACACTTGTTCCGTCAGCACGCAACAAGAGTTTTTCGTCCAAACCATCCTTAGTGAGGTCTGCCCAAACCGAGCCATCCTCCTTTCGGAAGAAGAGTCCCTTCTGTAATCCCTCTTCTACGGCAGCCTTACCCACGAGGTAAGTGTCGCTTTCGTAATAAATTTTGTCGAAGCCCACGCCCAATGCCTTGTAGGTTTCGTCGAAGCCAGCATAAACCCACTCGTTCATTTTGCGCCACAAAGCACGCACTTCTTCGTCGCCAGCTTCCCACTTCACGAGCATTTCATGAGCTTCTTGCATCAGCGGGCTCTCTTTTTCAGCCTTAGCCTTAGCGTCGTCGGCGCTCATGCCTTCAGCCTCGAACTTAGCCTGCAATTCTTTTACCTCAGCACGATAGTGCTTGTCGAATGCCACGTAGTAGTCGCCAATAAGGTGGTCGCCCTTCTTGCCACTGCTTTGTGGAGTTTCGCCATTGCCATATTTCAGCCAAGCCAACATCGATTTGCAAATGTGGATACCACGGTCGTTCACAATGTTAGTTTTTACTACGCGGTTGCCATTTGCTTCAACCACACCTGCAAGTGCCCAACCCAACAAGTTGTTACGCACGTGACCCAAGTGGAGGGGCTTATTGGTGTTAGGCGAAGAGTATTCAATCATCACCAACGGACTGTTTTCGTTGGGACGTGTAATGCCATATTCTTCGTTCGCATCAATATCATTGAGCAACGCAATCCACTGTGCCGGAGCAATTACCAAGTTTAGGAAGCCCTTCACCACATTAAAGCCTTCAATCAGTTGTGTATTGTCTTTAATCCACTGACCAATTTCCTGAGCAGTATCCTCAGGCTTCTTACGTGAAATGCGCAAGAAGGGGAACACCACAAGCGTGAGGTGACCTTCAAATTCCTTTTTAGTTTTTTGCAGCGTTACCTGTTCAGCAGTAACGTCTTGTCCGTAGAGTGCCTTTATGGCATCAATCACAGCAGCATTAAGTTGTTGTTCTATCTTCATTTTCGTCTTTATTTTCTAAATCAAAAAGTAGCTTGTCAGTTTTATTTTGATATTTAAAGTGCAAAGTTACTGAAAGTTAGGCGCAAATGCGAGATGTTATGCCAAAATCTTTCATTTTAGATGCACATAAAAAACATAAAAAGGCGTTTAGCCGTTTCGTAGGACGCGCATAATTAAATAAGTTTATTTTATGGAGGAGAATTTACAGCGCAAATACAACATCCATGAAAACGGCTGTTCGCATAGACGAACAGCCGTTATTGAGAGTAACCGATGCGAGAAAGATAATATTGTACCCTTCTTCGTGGTGTAAGCAGTTATTGATTTACAAATGAAAGTTTTTTAAAGAACCACTTTAAAAATGGGTTCAATCATCGATTTTTTTAATAAAATTACGCTAAAATCTGCTGAATAGCTTAGAATGAGCGATTTATGAGTGTTTCACCTCAATGGAGGTAATGATTTAGCAACGGTTCTAATTTCTGCAATCTGCATACGTTTGCTTACCTAACAACTCTTATTAACTGCAAAATTACAACAATAACACGAAACCGCAAGGGATTTTTGCAACTTTTTACAGTTAAATTTCTGTAATTATATAATGTGGCATAATCGTAATCACAGAAAAAGATGTATTTTTGTAGGCAAGAATCATATAAAAACAAGACCCGATAGCTTGACGAATCAGAGGCTACCGGGAATCAACGCTACAAAGATAGTGTTTTTTCTTGTTACAACCAAGTAAATGGACGATTTTTTATGGAATATTTAGAATTTGAGCGAATCTTGTCTGCCAAACGAATGCAGAGATATAAGGATGCTGCGAATGGTGACACTCGCAAGGCTATGGCTTTGTATCGCTACAACTTACGTTTGTCGCAGGAGATGTTTACGATAGTTAGCTGCTTTGAAGTGGCATTGCGTAATGCGATTGATAGTCTTTTGGTGCCGACCTTGGGAGAGAATTGGCTGAAAGATTCTGTTCAAGACAATGGAATATTCTCCAATGGACGCATGAACGAGACAAGGAAAATCATAGAAAAGGCATACAACCGATTGAATAGACAAGGCATATACTCTCATTCCAAACTGATTGCAGAAATGGAATTTGGTGTTTGGAAATATATGTATTCCTCACTACAATATCGTGTGACAGGACAATGTCTGCTAAGGGCATTCCCTAACAAACCTCGTTCGTCAGCTGCGATTCAATACAACAACACATACATATTCAATGAACTAGACAAGGTGAACAGTTTGAGAAACAGAATTGCACACCATGAACCTATCTGTTTCAGACTTCATGCATCGGAAATTGACACAAGTTACATCGTCAATGAATACCAGAAAATTCAGACTTTATTCTCTTGGATGGGAATAGATTCTCGCT
>UQQN01000016.1 GCA_900543155.1 uncultured Prevotella sp. | reverse complement strand
GGCTCCTTAGCTCAACTGAATAGAGCATTTGACTACGGATCAAAAGGTTATAGGTTTGAATCCTATAGGAGTCACTACAACTCGTATATTTGAAAGGATCTTGCTTGCAAGGTCCTTTTTTTTAATTTATAATGTAAAATGTATAATGTATAAAATGCCATGCAGCGATAAACTTCATCGTTTATTGCTGCATGGCATTTTATACATTATACATTTTTACATTACCTTCATCTTACAACCTTCTTGCCATTCACAATGTAAACGCCTTTGACCATGCGTTGTACTTTGCGACCTTGTAAGTCGTAGATGGCTGAACCTGTTGTTGTAGCAGGCTGGATACTTACACCACCAATGCTTGTGATAGGTGCTAAAGCGTCCAAATAAGCTTGATAAGCAGTCTGCAAAGCTGTAATATCAGCCTCTGAAACTTTTTCTACAGCCTCAGCAGTGGCTATAGCTTCGGCAAGCTGCTTGTAAGCATCCGCACACAAAGCATTCAAACACTTTGGGTCGAGCGATACAGGGTAAAGCTGAAACTCTGCCATGTGCCAATAACCACGGTTGCTGGTAGTGCCTGTTACATTGAAACGAAGCGAACTATAACTTTTACCTTCGGGGATGGTAAATTCGCAAGTAGCTTCCTTACCTGCCGAGGCATTAGGTACATTGACTACGGCAATTTGTGTAGTATCGGTTGCATTATTATTCCAACCTGAGATTGTAAACTGCGTAATATGGTCGTAGTTTGCACCTGAACGACGGGTTACGTCTACCTCAATATTACCCTGAAACATCTGACTTTCGGGAAGCGTTACATCCATAAAATGCGAGCCATTGGGCTGATCGCCTGCACCCCAATAGGTGTGATAATAAGTAGCAGGATCACCGTCAATTAGATTGCTAATATCTTGTGCATCACCACCTGTGCCACCCATTTCTTTATGACCAAACTTACAGGTTAATTGGCTTGCATCTGTAATAAGCTTATCACCTTTTACAAAGGATGTGTTTGCCTCTGAAGTTTTCTTAACCGTAGTAAGCAACGAAGCCATTTCCTTATTCAAATCAGCCTGCGCCCAATCGATATTGAAGCGTTCGTACTTATACGAAGTGTCAAAGTCGTATTCCTGGTTTGTAATTGTGGGGATATCAATGCGTTTGTACACAATGTTGTAGCCACCACCTGTACCACCACCCTCTTCGTAGAGGAAGGCAAGGGCATTGTCGTGCTGCCAACTCCATGTGCTATAAGCTGATGAGAAGTCGCATACTACGAAACTACCATCCCAATCTTTTGCAAAGTTTGCAGGTGTGGTATAAGTAGCCTCGTCTGTAAGATCCTTATAGAAGATGCTGACATTGGTACGTCCTGAAGTGGGCAATGATTGCAACGCAAGGAATGTTTTCTTGCCATCTTTTTTGCGTACTACTGGCACAATCTGGATTTCGCCATTGCAGCCATTGTTGGCAACCAAACCGTTGACTGCCGAACTTGAAAGTGCCTTTTCGCCCCAGCTACCACTAATGCCATCGTTACCACTAAATGTAAAGATGTTGTAGTAACGTCCTGAAACATCGCGACTTGAAAGAATCACGTTGCCGTTGGGCAATTCTTCAACCTTGGGTTCGTCGGCAGTAGATATAATCGGAGCCTTGCTTGTGCCTCCTAAAAACTCCCATGTTTCGCCAAAGTCGTCGGAATAGAGCACCCAGTTCTTCTTATTGCCACCATTCTCTTGCGTTGAACCTGCGCAATACAAGCGATAATAATCGCCACGCTTAATATGGTGGCTTTGGAAAATCTTACCCGAACCTACGAAGAAGCCCTGTACATTATAACCTGCTTTCTTTAAGGGTTCGTAAATGAACTTTTCGTCAAGATATTCAGGTTGTCCCCAAGTGAGGCCATTATCGTTAGAGTACCAACGTGCCCAACCTTGGTGACGATCGGTTGCATCGAAGAAGCCAGGGAAGCCTGAGCATGAGGTTATCATCATGCGGGGACTTTCACGGTCGCCCACAATACAAGGATCGCCAAATGCTGCCTTATCATGACGCCATTCTGAAAGATTGCCATCGCCACGGAATTGTTCTAAATCCATCACATCGCCCCAAGTCAAACCATTATCATGTGAGATACGAATGTGAAGGTCGACACGACCGCTACCAATATCTGCTTTACTATAACGATAGTCGGCAACGGCTACAAGACTACCATCTTGGGCTGTACCAATGGCAGGGATGCGATAAGGCACGCTGCCTGTATTATCAAATACTGTAAACGTATGGAAGTCTGCTGCCACGTAAGCGCTATCTACAACGTACTTTACCTTAAAGTTGGTAATTACTACGCCATCGTTTCCACCGCTCAAGTTAAATGCCTTCAACGATGATTTTTTCAGATTATCCACACTTACATGCTGAACCTCATCGCTACTTGTAAATGTATTACCATTCACATCGGTCAGCGTAACCGCATTTTTACCTGTTACACGCACAAAGTCGAAACTATAGCCCGTAATTTTCCAACCACGTTCTACGCTCAATGTATAATCGCACGAATTGGTTTGATTGCCCACATAAGCAATAATCTTACCATCGGTGCTATTGTTCACATCCATATTATTAGCACCGCATCCCAAGTTAAAGTAGGGACTCGATTGTGTAGACTTCCACAACGAAGCCCATGAACCATTCTGATTCTTGCTAACAAACGAACCTGTGGTGGTGTTGATATCGATAGAAGGAATGGCTACAGTGTCTGTAACCGTTGTATCTTCTTTTTCAGGAATGGGTTCGTAATGCACATTAAAGTTGGTAATGTCAATGGCATTGTTACCACCTACTAATACAAATGCCTCAACCGTATCGGTTGCCAAACCTGTTACTGCCACATGCTGTTTATCCGCACTGCTTGTAAATTCCTTTTTACTTGCATCCGTGAGCGTAACGGTTTTGCTTGCATCGGTTGCCACAAAGTCAAAGTCAAAACCTGTAATGCGGTAACCCTTCGACACATTCAGCGTGTAAGCACCATTAACTCCTAGTGTACCGCGATAAACACGCAACATTTCGTTGGTGCTATTCTTTATGTCGATGTTGTTAATTTTCGCACCACTTGTAAACTCTACCAAAGGAGAATTTTGGTGAGAATACCAAGAGGAACCGTATGTAGTACTGTTATTAAACGATGACAAATAGCCATTAGCCAAGTTGATTGCCAACTGCGAAGGGTTAGAAACAATAGTCTTATAAGTTACCTTGAAGTTAGTGATATCAATAGCATAGTTACCACCTGAGATTTTAAAGGCTGCCGTAGAACGAACATCCAAGCCTGTTACCTCCACCTTCTGCGAAGTTTCTGAGCTTGTGAGCGTTTTTCCACCTGCTTCCACTGTGGCTTCGGTGCTACCGCTTGTCTTTACAAAATCAAAGCTATAGCCTGTAATTACGTAACCTGCAGGAATCGCAATGTTATAGACCGCAGAGTGAGCAGCACCTGCATAAACTTGCATCACGCCATTTTTGCTATTGGCTACCGATATATTGTTAGCGCCACATCCCAAAGTCAACTGTGGGCCTGTTTTCTCGAAAGTCCACTCTGAAGCCCAATTGCCATTTGATTTAGTAAAACTACCGTTCTCTGTTGTCACAGAAATTTCGCCCGTTGTAACCTCGGGGGTGGCATCTTCAGCCATCACAACTGTCTGCCACGGCTGTGTAATTGGCATTGATGACCAAGCCGTAAGACTGCAGCCACAAAGGATTGTGGTAAGGAGTATTTGATTTCTCATTATAAAAAGATTAGATGTAGATTGTAATTTTTTCGGCTGCAAAATTACACACTTCTTACCAAAAAAGTCATATCTTTTTATATGTTATAAAACATATTTTAATCTATTATCTATTGTTTTTGAAATCAGTAGCTTGCAGTTTTAGAGACTAGTATATGTAAAAAACATTAAGACAACTTACTAGTCACACAAATATACCTTATTCATATCAGCAATTTTTGTTTTCCATATCACAATTTGAAGAATAGTTGACGAAAAGAAACGGCTATTCGCCTATGCCCAATCTCACCCATAACAGGGTGAACCATTTAGTTGTGGTGTATAACATATAACCAGGCATGAGAAGTGGAACAGTTCCCTTCACATACCTGGCTACCTTATCTCACCCCTAATGGGGTAACTGCTTAAGTATTAAGTATTACGAACTATTTAGGTGTCAATATGCCACCAATTTTCAACGAAAAATCGTGCAAAACATTTTGCCAATTTTAAACACTACCCTCAAGAGTGATTTTTTTATTTCAACAAGTCGGGACGCAAGCGCTTGGTACGTTCAAGGCTCTGCTGCAACTCCCATTCTTTGATTTTAGCATCATGTCCCGAAAGCAACACATCGGGCACCTTCCAACCTTTGTAGTCGGCAGGACGTGTGTATACAGGAGCTGCCAACAAATTATCTTGGAAAGAGTCGCTTAATGCACTCTGTTCATCGCTCAACACTCCTGGCACAAGACGCACAAGGGCATCGCTAATAACTGCCGCAGGCAATTCACCACCCGTAAGCACATAATCGCCCACGCTGATTTCCTTTGTAATAAGGTGTTCACGAATACGATAGTCAATGCCCTTATAGTGTCCGCAAAGAATAATGATATTCTTCTTCAACGAAAGTTCGTTTGCCATAGGCTGATTAAACTGCTCACCATCGGGCGAAGTAAAAATTACTTCATCATATTCGCGTTCAGACATCAACTTGCTAATGCAAGCATCAATAGGCTGACACTGCATTACCATTCCAGCAAAACCGCCAAAGGGGTAATCGTCTACGCGACGATGCTTGTCTGTGGTATAGTCACGTAGATTGTGTATGTGAATTTCTACAAGACCTTTCTTTTGCGCTCGAGCCAAAATGGAAGTGTTTACAAAGCCGTCGAGCATTTCAGGAAGAACTGTAATGATGTCTATGCGCATATCTATAGGGATGTGATTTTTGAAAATATTATTGTGCAAAAGTACAAATTTATTGTCGAAAAGTCTGTATTTTTGTATTCAAATTAACATCCCAACTAAGCAATGAACGAAAAAGAGCGAATTTTGCAATTACGCAAAGAATTGCATAAACACAATGACAATTACTACATAAAGAATGCGCCCACTATTACCGATCAGGAGTTTGATGCCTTGATGCACGAACTCGTGGACTTAGAAAGTAAGCATCCCGAAATGGCTGACCCTAACTCACCTTCTGTAAGAGTGGGTAGCGACTTGAGCCAGAATTTTGTGCAAATTGCACATACCACCCCGATGCTTTCTTTGGGCAATACCTACTCGCGCGAGGACGTTGAGGCATTTTACAATAGAGTGAGCGAAGGACTTAATGGAAAGTCTTTCGAAATTTGCTGCGAACTGAAATTCGATGGATTGAGCATCTCGCTTACTTACGAAAACTATCGATTGAAGCATGCCGTGACACGTGGTGATGGTGTGAAAGGCGATGACGTAACCGCCAACGTGAAAACTATTCGTACCATTCCGCTCGAGATTCCCGACAACATAGGTTGTCCACCCGATTTTGAAATTCGAGGTGAAGTGCTCATGCCTTGGACTAGTTTTGAAAAACTTAATGCCGAACGCGAAGCTCGCGAAGAACCGCTCTTTGCCAATCCGCGAAATGCCGCTTCGGGTACACTTAAAAGCAAAAGTTCTGCCACTGTTGCCAAGCGCCATTTGGATGCCTACCTTTATTACGTGATTGGCAACGAACTGACGCAACCCACACATTACGGCCGATTAAAAGAGGCACGAAAATGGGGTTTTCAAATATCTAAACACGTGCAACTGGCACATAGTGTAGACGAGATTTTTCAATATATCGACTATTGGGATATTCACCGACGCGAGCTCCCCGTTGCCACCGATGGCATTGTGCTTAAAGTAAACTCTTTAGAACAGCAACAGCAATTAGGCTTCACGGCTAAGAGTCCGCGTTGGGCGATTGCCTATAAATTTAAAGCCGAAAGAGCTTGCACCCCCTTGCTCAAAGTAACTTACCAGGTGGGCAGAACGGGTGCTGTAACCCCTGTGGCAAACATGGAACCCGTATTGCTTGCCGGAACCACGGTGCGCCGTGCTTCGCTCCATAATGAGGATATTATCAATCAACTCGACCTGCACTTGGGCGACCATGTCTTTGTAGAAAAAGCGGGCGAAATTATTCCCCAAATTGTGGGTGTAGACTTAGAGGCACGCAAAAAGCTGGGTAATCAATTAGGCGAGAAGGTCTGCTTTATTCATCAATGCCCCGAATGTGGCGCTGAATTGGTAAGATATCCTGGCGAAGCTGCCCACTACTGCCCTAACGACACGGCATGTCCACCACAACTAAAAGGCAGAATTGAGCATTTTATTAGTCGCGACGCCATGAACATCGACTCGTTAGGTCCTGAAACAATCGACGACTATTTTGAACGTGGTTTAATACACGATGTTGCCGACCTTTATAAACTGAAGGTAGAAGATCTTTGGGGATTTGATGGTAACAAGATGCGTTCTGCTCACAAAATAATTGATGGCATTGAGGCAAGCAAACAAGTGCCTTTTGAGCGTGTGCTCTTTGCCTTAGGCATTCGCTTTGTGGGCAAGGTCGTGGCTAAAAACATTGCGCGACACTTCAAGTCGATGCAGAACTTGTTTAACGCTACCATCGACGACCTTATGACTTGTGAGGGCGTAGGCGATATCATTGCCTCGAGTGTACGCACCTTCTTACGCGAAGAACGCAACATTCAACTCATTCAGCGCTTAACCGAAGTGGGCGTGCAGATGCAGGTTGAAGAAAAGGAATTGGCATCTACCGCACTCGAAGGTCAGACTATTGTGATTAGTGGCACCTTTGAAAAACATTCACGCGAGGAATATAAAAAGATTATCGAAGAGAATGGTGGCAAGAACACGGGCAGCATCTCTAAAAAAACGTCCTTTATCCTTGCTGGCGAAGGTATGGGACCTTCAAAACGCGAAAAAGCCGAAAAATTAGGAATCCCCATCATTGACGAAGCTACTTTCTTGGAAAAAATTAGTGGAGATTAAAATTCTCTTACATGACACATGTCGGTGCTTCGCTACAAACGCTTAATCAGCGTTGCGAATTTAATATGAAATCGTATATTCCATTGCATAATGGTCAGCTACATACCTATCCGTTGTGAAAATTCACGCTAAATACATTGTGAAAATTCGCAGCTCGTAGAAAGTGACAAGTGAAACCCTGTTGTTCTTTGACAACAGAGAACTCAAATTTCACCTGTCACTTATTTTAATAGTGTCCTCTAAAAATTATATACTACAAATAGCATATACTACCCACCTTAATCAAACTGAATAGCCTTGGCAGGTTGTACCCTCGAAACCAAGAAGCTGGGCAATACGAGAGCCAACATTGTTGCTGCAAGTGTGGCAAGGTTTAAACCAATAATCCACCACGCATTAAGCTCTACGGGCACATAAGGCACATAATATACCTCTGGGTCAAGACTTACAAGATGTAAATATTTCTGCAATAACACAAGTCCTAAGCCAATAACATTGCCCAACAGCAAACCACGACTCACAATGAGCGCTGCATAAATCAAAAATGTGTGACGTATGCGACTATTGGTGGCACCCAAAGCCTTTAGCACACCAATGGTTGAGGTGCGCTCCAAAATCAGAATAAGCAAACCACTGATCATTGTAAAACCTGCTACGCAAATCATGATTACAAGAATCACCATCACGTTAAGGTCTAACAAATTGAGCCATGAAAGAATCGACGCTGTGTTGGGATTATCCTGAATGCCCAATACCGAATATGTGCGCTTGTAACGATCGGTCTTCCCACCAATGTGCTTGGCTAAATAAGTTTGTGCTTGAGGCAACATATCGAACGAACTGAGTTTTACCTCAACGCCACTACTTTGGTCTGATTCCCAACGGTTTAACTGGTTTACGGTGTAAAGATCGGTCAGCACAATCGTATTGTCGAACTGCTTTAAATACGTGTTATAAATGCCTACCACCGTAAAACGACGCTGCTTCACTGTGTTGGCAAAATAATAACTATACACCTTATCGCCCAACTTCAGACCCAACTTTTTAGCAAGCATCTGAGAAATTAAAATCTCATTGCTCGATTTTGTGTCTGAAAATTTAGGAAGTCTGCCCGCTGTGATATACCGACTTATAAAATTCACATCATATTCAGGTCCACAACCCTTCAACGCTACACCAGCAAAGTCATTTTCGGTTTTAAAAATGCCCATCTTTTGCGAAATACGCTGCACATGAGTCACACCTGGTGCTTGCTGAACCTTGTGCATAAATGCGGTGTCTGTTACAAGCGGATACGTCTCGGGCGAACCTAACGAGTTTAGGTCTATAATCTCAATGTGCGAAGCAAATCCCGTAAGTTTTGCCGTCACCTCGTGCTGAAAACCACGAACCACACAGATTGAAATAATCATTACGGCAAGCCCCACAGCAATGCCTGCAGTGGCAATGCGCAAAGCTGGAGGCGAAGCCTTTTTCACAGCCTCACCCTTTGTATGACTATTCTTAAAAAAACGTTTTGCTAAGAATAAAGATAGCATAAACTTCAAATCTTTAGGGTGGTTCTAAATTAATAAAACCACCCTATATTCTAATTAAAAAGTAAAAACTATTGCACAATTTCTCTGCCTGGATATGCCTCAAGCGCCTTGCGTAACACAAAGAGTGCACGCTGCAAGTCTTCTTTTTTAAGCACATAGGCAATGCGCACTTGGTTGCGTCCTGCACCCGGTGTGGTATAGAAACCCGCAGCAGGTGCCATCATCACAGTTTCGCCCTCATAGTTAAAGTCGGTCAAACACCAAGCACAGAACTTTTCGGCATCGTCAACAGGCAATTTTGCTACCGTATAGAAGGCTCCCATAGGAATGGGTGAATATACGCCAGGAATACGATTTAAACCGTCTATCAAACACTTACGTCGTTCCACATACTCGTCATACACATCACGCGCATACTCAGGAGTTGCGTCGAGCGAAGCCTCAGCCACGATCTGACCAATCAAGGGAGGACTTAAACGTGCTTGACAGAACTTCATCACTGCCTTGCGCACTGTTTCGTTCTTTGTGATTAGCGCACCAATGCGAATTCCGCATTCGCTGTAACGCTTAGACACGGAGTCGATGAGCACTACGTTCTGCTCTACTCCCTCAAGGTGGCAAGCCGAAATATAGGGCGAACCTGTATAAATAAATTCACGATACACCTCGTCCGAGAAAAGATAAAGGTCGTATTTCTTTACCAAATCACGAATTTGATTCATCTCGCGACGCGTATACAGGTAACCCGTTGGGTTGTTAGGGTTGCAAATCAAAATGGCACGTGTGTGCTCGTTTATCAACTCCTCAAACTTCTCAACCTTAGGCAATGAAAAACCCTCTTCGATAGTCGTAGCAATGGTACGAATTTTAGCACCTGCAGAAATGGCAAACGCCATATAGTTGGCATAAGCTGGCTCTGGCACAATAATTTCGTCGCCAGGATTCAAGCACGACATAAAGGCAAATAACACAGCCTCTGAACCGCCCGATGTTATGATTATATCGTCGGGCGAGAGGTGAATGTCATACTTTTCGTAATAATGGGTGAGTTTTTCACGATAACCGCGAAAGCCCTGACTCGGACTATATTCTAACACCTTACGATCAATGTGTCGCAAAGCATCAAGTCCTGCCTCAGGCGTAGGGAGGTCGGGCTGACCAATATTAAGATGATAGACATGGATGCCTTTCTCTTTAGCCTGTGTAGCTAAGGGAGCGAGTTTGCGGATAGGCGACTCCGGCATCTGTACTGCTCTTTCTGAAATCTTTGGCATTATTTTTTATCAATAGATTACATCCGTTCGTCACAAACAAGTGACGAGCGCAGATTTATAAGAATTTTCGTTCAAAGTCTCGTTGATGTCCCCAGCGCTCATAAATAACAGAGAGCGTATGCCACGGACGTAACAAATTATAAGTAAAGGGATAAACACCCATTTTGCGTTCGTGCAAGGCGTGTAAACCTTTTTGCCCTATTTTGAGAGCGAGTAACACACTGCCCACACATAGCAACAAACACACAAAGTCTGTCAACGCACTACCCACACCATAGGGTACACCCATATACAGTGCTATCAGGCGCCATAGGCAGTAGGTCAGCAAACTCAATACGTTTACATAAGCCATCCACGATGCAACCGATGTGGTATAGGCATATTTACGAGCTGCTCCACTCAACCAACGCTTTACCTCAGCATGTTGCACACGGTTCACATTGAGCAAGTGTTTTGAAGGCAACAATTCATTCATTTTTGTCGTGGGCGAACAAAGCAAAGCACTACGTTCAGCGTCAACATGTCGATTCACAAAAATAGCTTCCTCACCAAAGGCAAGCAACAAGCTGTCTGAAAACCCCTGCTGAGCAAAGAACCAATCCTTGCGCACCGCCCAATTGGTGTTATTACAGAACAAAGACACACCATCTTCGTAGGCATGTAAGCGAGTAGCAAAATCTGTAACACGCTCATATATGGCTCTACGCATCAGCATTGAACCATCGTCTTCGTAGTTGCTATAAGCTTGCACAAAATCGACATCCGACGTAAGGTGCTGCGCATAATGCTGCAACCAATCATGGTTCACGGGCATGCTTTCGGCACTGACCACAATAACCCATTCCCCACGCGAGGCTCTTATGCCTAAGGTAAGAGCCAATTTTCTGCGTTCTATGTTACGCGAAGTTTCAGGCACAAAAGTGCTGCGCAAATCTGCATATTGCTCTTTATAGCGTTTCACCATTTCTTTGGTGTCGGCAGAATGCTCCTCATCAGCCAACACCACATCGAACTGCCCCGCATACTGCTGCGAGAACAAGGCTTGCAACTGTTCGTCTAAATTCGTGCTGAAATGGTTAATAGGCACTACTATCGAGATAAAGGGATAGCCACTACCTTCGGCTTCTTCCTCTCCCACTTCGCAATGTAAAGCATCGTGTGTGGCAAATTCCACTGCCTCAGCTTCATCTTGCCAATCGGCATATTTTTTTAATAAATTGTAATGGCGCAGTCGCAACACATACAGCAGCACCAAACTCACGGCTGCCAGCACCAATAAAGCCACCGACACGCCACATTCATCAAATAGAGAGCTTATGTTCGACATCATTACATTTTTTTAGTTTCGTAAGTAGAGGCTTCAAAATGCAAGAATAATCAAAATGCGATTACACAGAATCTTGAATACCTACTTATATATTGAAATCTTTTTCAGAACAAAGAACAAACTTTTTTCTATTGCGCACGTCTGCGAAACTCTGCACACACCACAGCCGTTGCCACAGCCACATTCAAGCTCTCGCTTGTATCGCGTCCTTCGGGGAAGGGAGGGATGTAAAGTTTTCGATTTATATAGGTGGCTACTTCAGGCGAGATTCCCTTACCCTCGTTGCCCATCACAATCAGTCCGTTAGCTGCAATTTCTTGGTCGTACATATTTTTACCATCCAAGAATGTGCCATACACTGCCACTCCGTTATCTAAACTACTAAACAACTGGGGCAAATCTACATAATGCACTTTTACGCGTCCCACAGCTCCCATCGTGGCTTGCACCACTTTAGGCGCAAAGACATCGGCTGTATGCAACGAGGCAAAAATATGTTCTATGCCAAACCAATCGGCAATGCGCACGATTGTACCCATATTCCCTGGGTCTTGCACGCCATCGAGCGCCAAGCATAATTGTGTTTTAGTCAAAGCTGCTAACTGCGCAATACTTTGGTTGGTTTGTGGCTTTTCAAAAACCGCCAAGGCCTCGCGTGGCGCACATAGCAAAGACAATCGTTCAAGCGTTTTTTGGTCAACCTCTTCAATGCGCTGAATGCCATTCAGCACATCAGCAGACAATGAATTTAAAAAATCGCCACTTGCATAAAGTTCACGACACGCCATTAGGGGCAACAAATCGCCCACCACTTTAGGCCCTTCTGCCACAAAGCAATGCCCTGCGTCGCGATGTTTCTTCATGCTAAGTGCATGTATGTCTTTTATATTTTGCTTAGTTACTGCCATTATCTAACGCCTTTTTGGTGCGAAATAAACTTTAAAAGCCAAACAATCGGAATGTGTATTCAACCTCCAAAATTTCCGCAAAGCTACAAAGTTATTTCTAAATAACCCATTTTATACAGAAGAAAACGCAAAAAAACTTACACTATTTTCTCAATGCCAAAAATTTTACACTTCACTTTTTTCAAATATTGAACACCTTTTCTAAAAGGCAGAGCATACACTTTTTCTACATCTCAACCACCCCAAAGCGACACCTTTCTGCACGTGACATTTTTCCACTCGTAAACATGTTTCAAACACCTCTTTTTTACGACTCAAAAATTCCCGATACCATTCCGAAGACATTCCGATATCATTCCGAAGGCACACGACTACGAAAACAAGCAAAAAACTGTCCCCCAAAAGTATACTAATCAACTCGACAAAATTAATTGATTGACTCAAAAAGAGGATTTTTTAATACAAATTTTATCGATTGAACAGATGCCTCCTTCTTTGGGATAGACTTGGGTTACACAAACAACCCAACAGCTATTGTAGATATGTACATCAATGCTGATATGCTGTGGATTGACGAAATAAGAATGAATTATGCCAAACAATTAGATAAACAAAGGTTATTCATTATTCAACATCTTACAATGAAGAAGTTAAGCAAAAGGTTTGGGTTCATCTATTCTAAAAGTAGGCTTTGACCAATAATCAAAAGTTTTAGCCTTGTTGTAAAAATATTCAACCTTTATCTTACCTTCATCAAAAGATATTTGTTCGGTATTCTTAAATAGGAAATACTGGTATTCGTCAACTTCATTAAATAATGATTTCATATCATTATTTCCGAATATTATAGCATAATGCTCAAGATAATGGTCTAAGTAGAAATATTCTTCTGTTGTCATAATATTTTTGTTTTGCTGCAAAGTTATTAAAAATAAGCATTCCTTGCAAATACCTATTTTTTGAATATCTACTTATTTGCGAAACTTAGAAACGAAATAACTACACAAGTAATAGATTATGAACAAGTTATTCAAATACGATACACAAGTCATAGGAGAACCCACTTTGCAATGATGCTATGCTTTTACCTAATGGTAAATACAATTATAAAAAACGAAGCAGGTACACCTCTTCGCTATTGAAGAACAAACGTGAAATCGGGCAGCCAGTGTACTGACCCACCCAATTTGCCTTCTCATTAGCAAAATTACGAATAATTATAATACAGAACAAATAAGCAAGCAAAAACAATTAAACATTCTGATTTACAGCTATGCTGAAATAGCATTGATTAACAAAAGAAATGGGAGAATGCATCGTGGTGACATAGAAAAAGGAATAATATATAGCAAACACAAAGAATGGACTTGAAATTTTTAATTTTACACCAAATACTACACCTTCTTATACTTAATACATAAGGTATTCAGCATTATTTTTAAAGTGTTTCTTGTAACCAATATCTCAACAAAAACAAAAAAGATTTGGTGTAATGTTCCATTTCTCAAAGAAAAATATTAAATTTGCCGTCGCAAACGCTATGATGGCGTGTAATGAAGCACAAAAACACATAGTAGATGCAACAAAACAAGAATAAATAAAATCAGTAAAACAAATGGATATTCAATTCGAGAAAGTCGGCAAAGTTGCCGGTGTGCTCACCATCAACATGGTTAAGGCCGACTACGAAGCAAACGTAAACAAATCACTCAAGGATCTTGGCAAGAAAGTTCAGATGCCTGGTTTCCGTCCCGGACACGTGCCCGCAAGCCTCGTTAAGAAGATGTATGGCACACAAGCCAAGGCTGAAGAAGTTAACAAACTCTTGCAAGATAGCCTCTTCGACTATATCAAGACTAAGAAAATCAATATGCTTGGCGAACCCCTCGGTAGCGACAAGCAAGAGCCTCAGGACATCGAGAAGCAAGATGACTTCACTTTCATCTTCGACATCGCCATTGCTCCTAAGTTCAAAGCTGAGTTGACTGAAGAAGATACTGTTGACTACTACGACATCGAAGTAAGCGACGATACTATCACTAAGCAACTCGGTGCTTTGCAGCAGCAGGCTGGTCACCCCGAGGACGTTGAGTCTTACGAAGATCGCGACATCTTGCGCGGTACTTTGGCAGAACTCGACGAAAACGGTCAACCCAAAGAAGGCGGTCTCGTTATCGAAAACTCTTCTTTGATGCCTACTTACTTCAAGAGCGACGACCAAAAGAAGATTTTCGAAGGCGCTAAGAAGAACGACGTAATCACTTTCAACCCCTCTGCTGCTTACGAAGCTAACGAGGCTGAATTGATGTCTCTCCTCAAGATTGAACGCGAAGACGTACAAAACCACACTGGTAACTTTAGCTTCCAGGTTAACGTAATTAGCCGTTTTGTTCCTGCTACACTCGACCAAGAATTCTTCGACAAAGTTTTCGGTAAGGACGAAGTGAAGAGCGAAGAAGAAGCTCGCACTAAGATTAAGGAGAGCATCCAGGATTTGCAGAAGAACGATAGTGACTATAAGTTCCTCCTCGACGTACGCGCTTACATGGAACAGAAGGTGGGCGAACTCGAATTCGCTGACGACCTTTTGAAGAAGATCATGAAGGCTAACAACAAGGATAAGGACGATAAGTTCATCGAGGAGAACTATGCAAAGAGCATTGAAGAGTTGAAGTGGCAGCTCATCAAGGAACAACTTGTTAAGGCCAACAAGATTAAGGTGGACGACAAGGACGTAAAAGCTGCTGCCGTACAGGCTGCTCGCTTCCAGTTCGCTCAGTATGGTATGAACAACATCCCCGACGAATATCTCGAAAACTACGCACAAGAAATGCTGAAGCACCAAGAGCAAGTTCACCAACTCGTAGATCGTTGTGTAGACCAGAAGCTCGCTGAAGCTTTGAAGAACGTAGTGAAGCTCAATAACAAGAGCATTTCAGCCGAAGACTTCACTAAGATGTTCGAAGAGAGCAAATAATAATAACCGATTATACGCGGTTTAAATTGAAAGGTAAAAGTTGAAAAGTTGTGCTGTCGCAAGTCAGCTTGCTAAGGTTTTCAACTTTTACCTTTCTTTTGATTAAACAAGAGAAGAAATATATTAGAACTTATGAACACACTTTCTGATTTCAGAAAATTTGCGGTGGCCAATGCAGGAGTCAACTCTATGGTATTGGACGACGTAATTAAAAGCCAAAATCAGTATCTTAACCCCTACATTCTTGAGGAACGCCAACTGAATGTTACACAGATGGACGTATTCTCACGTTTGATGATGGACCGCATCATTTTTTTGGGTACACAAATCGATGACTATACGGCTAACACATTGCAAGCACAATTGCTCTATCTCGACTCAACCGACCCCGGCAAAGACATTTCTATCTATGTAAACTCACCGGGTGGATCAGTTTATGCGGGTTTAGGAATCTACGATACAATGCAATTTATTCAGAGCGATGTAGCTACTATCTGCACAGGTATGGCAGCTTCAATGGCTGCGGTTCTTTTGGTGGCTGGCGAAGAAGGCAAACGCTCTGCCCTGCCCCATAGCCGCGTAATGATTCACCAACCGATGGGTGGCGCACAAGGTCAGGCTTCGGACATCGAAATCACTGCACGCGAAATTCAAAAGCTCAAAAAAGAACTTTACACAATCATTGCTGACCACTCACACACTGATTTCGACAAGGTGTGGGCTGACTCTGACCGCGACTACTGGATGACAGCTACCGAGGCTAAAGAGTATGGCATGATTGATAAGATTTTTGAACCTAAGAAAGACAAAAAGGCTGAATAACACGCTGAAAACAGTCTATAAAAAAGTCTTCATAAACGATTATGGCAAAAAGTAAAGAAAATGTTTGCTCTTTCTGCGGTCGTTCACAATCAGAAGTGCCTTTATTGCTTACTGGCGCCCATGGCTTTATTTGCTCTGACTGTATTCAGAACGCATACCACATGCTTGAAGAATACATGCCGAGCGACCTCGCAAACGACAAAAAGAATAAGAGCACAGCTGAAAAGATCGACCTTGACAACGTGCCTAAGCCAAAGGAAATCAAGGACTATCTTGACCAATATATTATAGGACAGGACGATGCAAAACGCTACATGAGTGTGGCGGTATATAACCACTATAAACGTTTGTCGCAAGCTAACACGGCTAAAAAGAACGATGACGATGTGGAAATTGAAAAGTCTAACATCGTGATGGTGGGTTCTACGGGTACAGGTAAAACGCTTTTGGCTCGCACCATTGCCCGTTTGCTCGACGTGCCTTTTACCATTGTGGATGCTACGGTATTTACCGAAGCTGGTTATGTGGGCGAGGACGTAGAGAGCATCCTTTCGCGCTTGTTGCAGGTGGCAGACTTTGATGTGGCTAAAGCAGAACGTGGCATTGTGTTTATCGATGAGATCGACAAGATTGCTCGCAAAGCCGACAACCCTTCTATCACACGCGATGTAAGTGGCGAAGGTGTGCAACAAGGTTTGCTTAAACTGCTTGAAGGCACCATGGTGAATGTGCCCCCAAAGGGTGGACGCAAACACCCCGACCAAGACTATATTCACGTAGACACTCGCAACATTCTCTTTATTTGCGGTGGTGCATTCGATGGCATCGAAAAGCGCATTGCACAACGACTTAACGCACACACGGTGGGCTATAACTCTGTGCAGAACGCAAAGAAGATTGACCCCAAGAACTTGATGCAGTATATCGAACCACAAGACTTAAAGTCGTTTGGTTTGATTCCTGAAATCATTGGTCGTCTGCCTGTGCTTACTTATCTTAACCCATTAGACAAGGAGGCACTTGCACGCATCTTGGTTGAGCCCAAAAACTCTATTGTTAGACAATACATCAAACTCTTTGAAATGGATGGAGTAAAACTTACATTCGATAAAGAGGCCCTCGACTACATCGTAGACAAGGCGGTAGAGTTTAAGTTGGGTGCACGTGGTCTACGCTCTATTGTTGAAACCATTATGATGGATGCAATGTTTGAAATTCCATCATCAGGCGAAAAACAATTTGAGGTAACAAAAGAATATGCCGAAAGCCAAATGGAAAAACGTGGCAACTTGGCATAAAAAATTATGGGCGATGATAGGATTCAACAAAACGTGAAAATCTTATTCCAAACCCCATAAAACAATGATAATAACGGACAAACTGATTTTGGAAACATACAACAGTTAGCCCGTTATTTTTGTCTGCGCATTCTCGGTCTTGCAGAATATTCCATTTTTGCATAAAAAATAAATATAGAATAGGGTGTTTTCAAGAAAATTGTTATACCTTTGCTTAGGTAAACCTACGGACAAGGGCTATAATGCATGCTTTAAACCCATGTTCTCACATTTCAGGGGGATTCTGAAACAGAATTCTTAACTAAACGATTCTTTTTAGAACCACCCTCTAACCTCTAAGCAACCAAGGAAAAGCTATGACGGAAGATATTGAATTGAAACACGCTCTTAAAGAGCATTTCGGCTTTGATACATTCAAAAGCAACCAAGAAAGTATCATCAAATCGTTGTTAGCAGGTAACAACGTGTTTGTATTGATGCCTACAGGTGGTGGTAAATCACTGTGCTATCAGTTGCCTTCACTCATCATGGAGGGAACAGCCATTGTTATATCCCCGCTTATTGCTTTGATGAAGAATCAAGTTGATGCTATCCGCCACATGAGTCAAAACGATGGTGTGGCGCACTTCATTAACTCTTCACTTACGCGAAACCAGGTTGAAAAGGTTAAGTCGGATATTAAAAACGGCATAACTAAACTGCTCTATGTAGCTCCCGAATCGTTGACAAAAGAGAGTAACATAGAGTTTCTGAAAAGCATAAAAATCTCTTTTTATGCAGTTGACGAGGCTCACTGTATTTCAGAATGGGGACACGATTTCCGTCCTGAATATCGTAAAATACGCCCCATCATCAACAATATTGGCGAGGCTCCTATCATTGCCCTTACGGCAACTGCTACCGAAAAAGTAGCTACCGACATTAAAAAGAACCTTGCCATAACCGATGCCATTACTTATAAGAGTTCGTTTAACAGACCGAACCTCTATTACGAAATCCGACCCAAGACCAAGGATGTTGACAAAGACATTATTAAGTATATTAAGCAAGGTACTCCTCGCAGTGGCATTATTTATTGTCTGAGCCGTAAAAAAGTGGAAGAATTGGCTGAGGTGTTGCGCACAAACAACATTAAAGCCGAAGCTTATCACGCAGGTATGGACGCTGCCACAAGGTCGAAAACACAAGACGACTTCCTCATGGAGCGCATCAATGTGATTGTGGCTACTATCGCATTTGGTATGGGTATTGATAAACCCGATGTGCGCTTTGTCATTCACTATGACATTCCCAAAAGTTTGGAAGGATATTACCAAGAAACTGGACGTGCAGGAAGAGACGGTGGCGAAGGAAAATGTATTGCTTTTTACTCACGCAAAGACTTAAAGAAACTAGAAAAGTTCATGGAGGGAAAGCCAGTGGCTGAACAAGACATTGGCAGACAACTCCTAAAAGAAACTGCCGCTTATGCAGAAAGTTCGCTTTGCCGCAGAAAACTCTTGCTACACTATTTTGGCGAGACTTACGAAAAAGACAACTGCGGTAACTGCGACAACTGTTTACATCCAAAAGAAAAGGTTGAAGCGAAAGAGGATTTGTTGAAAGTGTTGGAGGTTATCCTTGCTACAAAGGAGAACTTCCGTGATGATTACATTAAAGATGTCTTGTTGGGAAAACGTACTGAGGAAATTTGCGCCTACCACCACGACCAATTAGAATGCTTTGGATGTGGAGAAGACGTAAGCCAACGTACGTGGAACGCTGTGATTCGACAGGCGCTCATCTCAGACTATCTCGACAAGGATGTAAATAACTATGGCGTGCTTAAAGTTACTAAAGAAGGGCATGCTTTTATAAAGAAACCAACTTCATTCATGATAACAGAAGATCGCAATTTTGAAGAAGAAGCTGAAGCCGAAATGCACGATGAATCGGCGTGCGCAGTAGACCCCAGCTTGTTCAATATGCTGAAAGATTTACGTAAAGAACTCTCTAAGGAACTCGATGTTCCACCTTATGTCATTTTCCAAGACAACACGCTCGAGGCGATGGCTACTTTCTATCCGCAGACTCTCGACGAATTGCAAAATATGCCTGGTGTAGGTGCTGGTAAGGCTAAACGCTATGGTACTGAGTTTTGCAAACTCATTAAGAAGCACTGTGAGGAAAACGAAATTGAGCGTCCCGAAGACTTGAGAATACGCACCGTAGCTAACAAATCGAAACTTAAGGTGGGAATTATTCATAGCATCGACCGTAAGGTGGCTCTCGATGACATTGCCATGGCAAATGGTATTGAATTTGAAGAATTGCTCGACGAAATTGAATCGATTGTTTACTCGGGCACAAAAATCAACATCGATTACTTTATTAACGATGTGATTGACGACGACCACGTAGAGGATATTTACTTGTATTTCAAGGAAAGCGAAACTGACGACCTTGATGCTGCACTCGATGAGCTGGGTAACGATTATACCGAAGATGAGATTAGACTGGTAAGAATTAAGTTTATCTCGGAAATGGCTAACTAAGCCTATAAGGGCGGTGCCAAAGATTTAGATTTTAAAATCACCGCCCTGCACCCTTTAAACAAACAACCACTATGGTAGAAAATAATAACACTGAGAATACAGAAAAGAAGAGCTTGAACTTTATCGAGCAAATTGTAGCCAACGACTTAAAAGAAGGCAAGAATGGCGGACGCTTGCAAACACGCTTCCCGCCCGAACCTAACGGCTACCTTCACATTGGTCACGCCAAAGCTATTTGCATGGACTTTGGTGTAGCTCAGAAGTTTGGTGGCGTGTGCAACCTTCGTTTCGACGATACCAATCCACAAAAAGAGGACACCGAATATGTTGACGCTATTAAAGAAGACATTGAGTGGCTCGGCTTTAAATGGGGTAACATTTATCACGCCTCTGACTACTTTCAGAAGTTGTGGGACTTTGCCATTCGTTTGATTAAGGAGGGCAAGGCATATGTTGACGAACAAAGCAGCGAGGAGATTGCTGCACAAAAAGGTACTCCCACACAACCTGGTGTAGAAAGCCCTTATCGCAACCGTCCTATTGAAGAGAGTTTGGCTCTTTTTGAAAAGATGAACTCAGGCGAAATCGCAGAGGGTGCTATGGTGTTGCGTGCCAAAATTGACATGGCTAATCCTAACATGCACTTCCGCGATCCTATTATCTACCGCATCATTAACAAAGAGCACCACCGCACTGGTAGCAAATGGAAGGTTTACCCCATGTACGACTTTGCCCACGGACAAAGCGACTACTTTGAAGGTGTAACCCACTCTATCTGTACGTTGGAATTCGTGCCTCACCGTCCTCTCTACGACCACTTTATCGATGAGTTGAAGGAGGGTAAGGACCTTGAAGATAATCGTCCACATCAGTACGAATTTAACCGTCTGAACCTTACTTATACCGTTATGTCAAAGCGCAAGCTTTTGGCTTTGGTACAAGAACACTTGGTTGATGGTTGGGACGACCCACGAATGCCGACTGTATGTGGTTTACGTCGTCGTGGTTATTCACCCGAAGCCGTGCGCAAATTTATCGACATGATTGGCTATACTAAGTTCGAAGCCTTGAACGACTATGCCATGCTCGAAGCTGCCGCACGCGAAGACCTCAATGCACGTGCCTTACGCGTAAGTGCAGTGCTCGACCCTGTGAAACTTATCATTACCAACTATCCCGAGGGTCAGACTGAGGAAATGGAAGCTATTAACAACCCCGAATGCGAAGCTGATGGCACACACACCATTACCTTTAGCCGTGAATTGTGGATGGAGCGTGCCGACTTTATGGAAGATGCACCAAAGAAATTCTTCCGTATGGTTCCTGGCAAAGAAGTACGCTTAAAGAATGCTTATATCGTGAAGTGTACTGGTTGCAAGAAGGCTGCCGATGGCACTATCGAAGAAGTTTATGCTGAATACGATCCCGCAAGTAAGAGTGGTATGGAAGGTGCAAACCGTAAGGTTAAGGGCACTTTGCATTGGGTAAGTGTGGCACATAGCGTACCCGCAGAAGTACGTCTGTACGACCGTCTCTTCAACGTAGAGAATCCCTCTGCCGATGAGCGTGACTTCCGCGAATTGCTCAACCCCGACTCTCTTAAGGTTCTTACAAACTGCTACGTAGAGAAGTTTGCAGCCGAGAACCCCACAGGTAATCGCTACTTGCAATTCCAACGCACAGGTTACTTTACTGCCGACAAGCACTCTACCCCCGACCACCTCGTGTTTAACCGCACAGTAGGATTGAAGGATACTTGGGCAAAACAAAAGTAACACTCTCCCCGCGCCTTATAGACGCATAAAAAAGGAATGGCTACACTTTTTAGTACAAAAAAGAGAAGACGAACCCTCGTCCCACTTTAAACTAAAAGTGTAGCCCTTTTTACTTAAAAACTAAAGAACTTACCCATGAACAAATACCTGAAAGAAGCCATTGAACAATATGAGCAGCGAATAGAAAGCGGCGAACCTTTCTACATGGATGCTTCTGTTTTAATGGATATAGAAGAATATTACGAAAAAGAAGGCAAAAACTATGAGGCGGAACGCTTGATGCGCTTTGCCGAAAAACTACACCCCGATAGCGAAGATGTGTTAGTAGTAAAAGCCTATCGACTGAAAACACGCGGAAAATGGAGCGAAGCGTTGGCTTTGGTAAAAAGCATTCCTAACCAACTTAACCGCGATGTGCAGTTGTTTTATGCGGAATGGGATGTGGCAAGTGGCAGACACAAAAAAGCAGAAGAAAGAATTGCAAGTTGCCTAACAACTGATGCGTCTACCACTGACTATGACTGGTATTTAGACTTTTCAGAGATTCTGCTTGACTATGGTTTTCAAAATCTCGCCATTAAATACTTAAACAAAATGCCTGCGGACTACCAATTTCGCAGTCGTGTAGATGAACTTTTAGCTGACGCTTATTTCCAACTTCAGCAATACGACAAGAGCATTGAAGCAGGCAATAGAATGGTGGATGCTAATCCTTACGATGCCGATTCATGGGTACAGTTGGCTGATATTCAGCAAAAATGTGAGCAATTTCAAAATTGTGTACAAAGCTGCGATTATGCCTTAGCACTTGATGCCGACAACCAACGCGCCATGAGTTTAAAGGTATTCGCATTGTTTTCTATGCAAAACTACGATCTAGGCATGGAATGTTGCAAGGAATACATAAAGAAATGTCCTAACGATTATAGCTTAAGAATGTATGTAGGCGAGCAACTTTATTCCTTAAAGCAAAACAAAGACGCCTTGCGATTTATGCAAGATGCCTTACGACTCTGCCCGCTCGACAATCCCGACCATGCAAGAATCATCAACGACTTAGTTTGCGCACTCATCAGCGAAAACCAGCACAACGAAGTGAAAGATTTAATTCTTAATCTTTGCATGTTGGGCACATCTCCCAGCGAAGCCTACATTCAGTTAGCAGGAATTTACGTTGAATTTAAAAATGTAAATAAAGCAATCGAAACACTCGAAGCAGCCATTACTCTTCCTTCAATTACCGAAAAAGATTGCCTGTCTATCACCCAACTGCTTGCACAACACAATTATTGGAAGGAAGCCCCCACCCTATGGCGGTTCCTTGCCAACTATACATACAGTCCCGAATATGCCACCATCTATGTGTATGCAGCTTATGCTCTTTTCATTATTCGCGACAAAGAAGCATTCAATAGAGCAATGAAAATGGCTCAAATCATGCACTATCCCTTGCTCATAGAGTTTTTTGGCAATCATTTCAAAACTTTCAACGAAGGCGAAATCCTTTTAAAAATCAAAACGCATTTTGAAAAAGAATAAAGGATATAAAAGAATCGACAAAATCATAAAAAAAACAATGAATAATTCCAAGCGCATGTAGGATTAAAACCTTCTCCACATGGAATTATTCATTGTGCATTATACGACATTATCCTCTTTTACATTATACAGATCCTCCCCTACCTTGCAACATATGTGCACTGAGGTAATTTTGCACATGGTCTTTATAACTGTCTGAGATAGGAATGTATTTCTCACCAAAAACAATTTGTCCACGCTCAAAAACACGAACCTTGTTCATATTCACTATATAAGAGCGATGCACACGATAAAATGCAGAATCGGGCAAAGCACTCTCAATGCTACGCATAGAGCTAAGACTCAAAACAGGCTTTATACCAGATGACAGATAAATCTTTACGTAGTCCTTCAAACCTTCAATATAAAGGATATCATCAAAGTCAATACGAATCAACTTATAGTCGCTCTTCACGAAAATGCAATTACCATTACTTTGCGTAGCATGCTCTTGGTTGGCTGTTTGAGTTGGAGCATCCTCAGCAGCTTGTGCTTTCTGTTTGCTCTGCATCAAATCATACCATTTTTGTGCCCTATTAACCGAAGCCACAAAATCAGTATAACTGATAGGTTTAAGCAAATAGTCAAGCGCATTCACCTTATACCCCTCCAAGGCATATTGGTCGAAAGCCGTAGTAAAAATAATGCGTGTGCGCGAGGTATCAATGGTCTTCGAAAAATCAAGTCCATTAAGATCGGGCATCTGAATATCGAGGAAAACAATGTCTACAGGCTCGCGTTGCAAACCACCCATTGCCTCCACCGCACTTGCATATTTGCCACAAAGTTCCAACGTCGGAGTTTTATTTACATAACTCTCCATCAAGGCAAGAGCCAGAGGTTCGTCGTCAACAATAGCACATCTCATATTCTTAGTGTTTTAAGGGTTTATCATAAATGTTTATTACAGAGCTAAAAGTACGCCCATCGTCTTTCACGCCCGACTTCCAATCATAACGACCTGGATAAGACAGCTCCAAACGATTAGCCACTTGCTGTAAACCTATGCCGCCTGGTGCTTTGTCTGTATCGTCTTTTGGCGTATTGCTATTTTCGCACTTAAACTCTAAATAGTGTTTGTCAGACTTTAGCGAAATGTGAATAAAACTCTTACCCGTTGAACAAATGCCATGTTTAAACGCATTCTCAACCAACGAGATAAAGATGAACGGAGCGACCTCCACATGTTCGTTTTCAGAAAAATCGAAATTCACCTGCACATCCACATCGTTATAAATGCGAAGTTTCATAAGGGCTATATACGAATCTAAAAACTCCACCTCCTTAGTCAATGTAACACGATTATCTTGACTTTCATAGAGCATGTAGCGCAACAATCGGCTCAATTCGTGAATAGCTTGCTGTGCCTTTTCTTGGTCAAAGGCTGTAAGCGAATAGATATTATTGAGCGTATTGAGCAAGAAGTGCGGATTTATTTGGTTCTTCAAATTTTTTAGTTCCGCCTGCGAACGTCCTAATTCAGCCTCAGCACGTGCTTGTTCACTCTTTCGCCAACGCATACTTAACTTTAGTGCAACCGAAGCGCCCACAGCAAAAAGCATGGTAAGGAAACCACGTATTACAAAGAAAATACGAGGAATGATAACTATATGTTCAAATTCAGCAAGACGTGGGCGTGGAGGTGGAAATAAAATATTTTGAAGCTCCATGCCCATTTCGTAAAGAACAAACAATACCACATTTGCTAATACAAACCATTTTAGTTTTCCCTTACGCTCTGTTAGCAGTAAACGCGGAATAAACAAGAAATAGTTCAGATAAAAAGCGATACATGTGGCAAGGGGCAATAAAGAACCATGAATGTATCGTGCCCAATCAATAGAGTCACCCCTATGCTTAAAGAACAACGGCGAAAGAAATATATAAGCCCAAGTGATGATGTGCATTGAAACCTCAATGAACAATTCAAAACGTGGTTTTTTTTGTAAAACACCAGCCGCCCTAACCTCTTTAATATTATCAGATGAATGGCCTAACATATTATCAAGTTAATAAGTTGAAAGTTTTTAAACTTTTTGCAAAGCAAAGATAGCGTAAACAAACAAATTATGCAACATCTGTTCATTAAAAGCACCATTTTGCAATAACGATTCAAGGAGTTTAGTCGTTTCTAAGGGCAAATCAACACACTATTACTGAGCCCCAAAAACGCTAAACTCCTAAAACCTTTATTCATATCGAATAGCCTCAATCGGATCAAGACTTGCAGCCTTCTTTGCAGGATACCAACCAAAGAATATACCCGTGGCAGAACAAACCGCAAAACTCAACAACACACTCCAAGGCTGAATCTGTATGGGCCAATGTGCAAATACGTTAATGCCAACGGCAGCACCTATGCCACATACCACACCAATCAAGCCACCTGTTACACTGAGCAATACCGATTCTATAAGAAACTGGTTAAGAATATCAATGCCACGTGCACCTACCGACATACGCAAACCAATCTCCTTTGTACGCTCCGTCACACTGACATACATAATGTTCATAATACCAATACCACCTACAACCAACGAAATACAAGCCACTACCAACAAAAGAATGGTCATGGTGTCGGAGGTTGAGTTCATCATTTCAGCCATTTCCTGTTGACTACGAATCGTAAAGTTATCCTCATCCGTCCCCTTCAGTTTATGGTTCTCGCGTAGAATATTTGTCACATCCTCAATCGCCAAATCGGTCATATCCTCCGTAATGGCAGAAGCATTAATGCCCTGCAAATATGTAACAGAGAGTATACGCTTCATCACCGTAGTATAGGGTGCCAACACCATATCGTCTTGGTCCATACCAAAAGAGTTATACCCCTTCGACTTCAGCACACCCACAATGCGAAAAGGTATCTTATTATAACGAATCACTTTCCCCACAGGGTCTTCACCATTCGTAAAAAGATTGTCTGCCACAGTCTTACCTATCACACACACCTTGGCACTAGTTTTCACGTCCTCGTCCGAGAACATCTCGCCATCCTCAATTTTCAGTTGGCGAATCTCAAGATAGTCTGCCGAAATACCATAGATCGTAGAAGGCGTATTGTTATTACCATTAATAAACTGTCCTGAAGCATTCACGCTAGGCGAAATAGCAGCCAAATATTTCGACTGTTCCTTCAGCGTTTCATAGTCCTTCAGTTTTAGCGTTTGCATGTCCGAGGCATCTTGCTGTGCGCCACCTGGCCCCTTATCCTGTCCGGGACGAATCATAATCATGTTCGAACCCATCTCAGCAATATTCGCCTGAATACTCTTTTTCGACCCTTGCCCAATGGCCATCATGGCAATAACCGAAGCCACACCAATAATAATGCCCAACATGGTCAAGAAGGAGCGCAACTTGTTCGCTGCAATGGCACGCAAAGCTATCTTAAATAGATTGCTTATATTCATCTGTTTCTTCTTTTTTATATTAAATTACTCCTCCACAGGTGGCAATTCAGCCAATGCTTTGGCAGCCGATTGAATATTGTGGTTCACAACATCCTCACGAATTAGTCCATCGCGCAGAAAAATGTTGCGACTTGAGTAAAGGGCAATTTCGGGATTATGCGTTACAAAAATAATGGTACGTCCCGCTTTAAAAAGCTTTTGAAAGAGCACCAAAATCTCGAACGAAGTGCGCGTGTCCAAATTACCCGTAGCCTCATCCGCCAAAATCACAGCAGGGTCATTTACCAAAGCACGTGCAATCGCCACACGCTGCATCTGTCCACCCGACATTTGGTTTGACTTATGATACAAGCGCTCACCCAATCCCACCATTTTTAAAGCCTCAATACTACGTTCACGACGTTCTTTTGCCGATACCGCAGCATTATACATCAAGGGGAGCTCTACATTCTCTACAGCCGTAGTTTTGGGCAATAAGTTGTAGTTCTGAAATACAAAACCAATTTTGCGATTACGCAACACGGCGCGTTCACTGCGTCGCATGGTGCGCACACTCACTCCGTCAAGATAGTATTCGCCACTCGAAGGTGTGTCAAGGCACCCCAATTGGTTGAGCAATGTCGACTTGCCCGAACCCGAGGTTCCCATAATTGTAACAAACTCTCCCTCGTAAATTTTAAACGATACGCCTTTTAGGGCATGCACGGTTTCATCACCCACCACAAAGTTGCGGCGCACATTGTCCAATTCTATCACCACCTTTTTATCGGTGCGGTCTTCAGGCTGTGGAAATTTTTCTTCTGTATAATTTTTGTTAATATTTATTTCCATAAAGCTTTCCTCCCTACTTTTTCTTTCTACTAGGAGGACCAGGTGAGAACGGACTCTTTTCATCGCTACCACCTTCGTCCGATGCCGTCTGATCTTCAGTCTCCGCAGCAGCCTCCTTCATGTCAACCACCACAACAGCGCCTTCTTTTATACCGCTCAAAATCTGCGTTCGTGTACCATTCGTAATACCTATCTGCACACTATATGCCTTAAAAGTATTACCCTCGCGCACCCACACCTTGTGTGTACCCTGGCAATCTACAATTTTATCTTTCGGACCCACCGTTTCTTTTGTCGGAGTAAAGCGCAAAGCCTTAGTCGGCACACTCAAAATGCCCGTTTGCTCCATAGTGTAGATGGTAACATTTGCTGTAAGACCTGGTTTTAACTTCAAGTCGGGATTATGTGCAGAAATCACCACCTCATAGGTCACCACATTATTGTCTGTCGTAGCCTCATTACGCACCTGTGTCACAGTTCCCTCAAAAGTTTCGTCAGGATAAGCATCAACCGTATAAGTCACACGCTGACCCACTTTTACCTGACCTATGTCTGCCTCGTCCACACTGGCAATCACGCGCATATCGGTCATATCTTTCACAATAGTGAACAAAGTCGGTGTGCTAAAGCTTGAAGCCACTGTCTGACCTTCTTCTACCGATTTGCTCAATACCACACCGTCAATAGGCGAAGTAATGGTGGCATAGCCCAAGTTGGTTTGAGCCTTGTTCACAGCCTCCTGACGTTGCCCCATCACACTTTCGGCTTGTTGCAACGAAAGACGCGCACTTTCATACTCATTGGCACTAATCAATCCCTTGTTAAAAAGGGTCTTCATGCGATTAAAATTCGACTTCTGATAGTCTAAATCGCTCTTAGCACCTTGCAACTGACTGGTAGCACTCTTTAATTCACTAATCAAGTTGGTCTTATCAAGTTCAGCAATAACCTGTCCCTTTTTTACAGTACTGTTATAATCCACATAAATTTTATCGATAATACCCGACACCTGTGTACCCACATCTACCGAGGTAACAGCCTCAATCGTACCCGTAGCTGTCACACTGTTACCAATAGTGGCTTTCTCCACCTTAGCAGTTTCATAGCTCACCTCAAACGGAGCATCCTGCTTGTGCATAAAGAACCATGCACCACCTGCCACGGCAGCCAATGCCACCACACAGATTGTTATTTTCTTTGCATTGAATTTCATACTGTTTTATATTATTATTTTGTTAATCACTTTAACTCAGCACCACCATAAAAACTCAACAAATTGCGATTCAGCAGTGCCGTATACTTATCTTGCAACATGGTTTGTTGTGCATTCAGCAAGTTCGAACGACTATTAAGCAACTCAGCAATATTTTTCAACCCTAAGTTAAACTGCTCAGTCATTAAGTTATAACTAGTCGACAGGCTCTCCACATTCGACTTTGCAGCCACATACTTTGCCTGACTGTTCGAAGCATTCAGCCAGTAGGTTTCGATGGTTTGATAAAGTTCTTTTTGTGTATCCTGCAAATCGAGTTGAGCCGTGGTTTCTGCCACCTTAGCACGCTCTACAGCACTCTTATTCTTGCGATTATCAAAAATAGGAATGCTCACTGTCACACCCAATGCCCCGCTAAAGTTATTCTTCATTTGTTTAGCCCAATTCGTCTGACTACCAGTTATATGGCTATCGCCTAAACTTCCCGACAAACTAATGGTAGGCATATATCCACTCTTCGCGATCTTGGTGCTCAGTTGACTTTGCTCTATTGCCAACTGCGAGCGCCTTACCTCGGGTCTACTTTCGAGTGCTGCGGTATAAATCACATCCTTTGTCGGAATACTGCTTAACACCTCACTGTCGCTTGCATCAATGCTTTGCACCTCAAAAACCTCGGTAGCAGGCAACTCCATCAACTGTTTTAGCTGCATTTTGGCATCTGCTATTTGAGTTTGCACGTTCACAATGTTATAGCGACCTTGGCTCACTTGCGACTCCAACTGTGCCAAGTCTGCCCTCGACATATTACCCACATCTACCATCTGCTTGCCACGCTCACAAATAATAGAGTCTTGCTGTAACAAAGTGCGGTTAACCTTCTCAGCCTCAGTCATATACAGAATCTGAATATAAAGTTGCGCAATTTGTTCTTTCACCTTATTTGCAGCGGTTTCTGTGTCATACGCAGCCAACTGCTGATTATACTGCGCATTGGTAATATTCATTTTGTTCTTATTGCCATTCCATACCACCCACTGCGCATTAATGCCATAGCTACCATTTTGTGTAGCCTTGTCTGCAGCCGAAGTAGCAATGCTGCCATTCACAAAGTTACCACCGCTTTCCTGAAATGGACGATAATTCACGCCTTGCGTCATTGCTGCATTCAGGCTGGGTAAAAGTCCTGCCTTAGCTTCTGCCACATCCACACTAGCGCTTTGTTCTGTAGCCTTACTTTTTAGCAGTTGCACATTATGACTTACAGCATAATCAATACACTGCTTGAGCGTCCAAACGCCATTGGTTTGAGCCAAAGTTGCTAAGGGGAGTAAACCCAACGAAGCCGTCACAATTTTCTTTGGTATATTCCACATAGTCTTTTAAGTTTTTTGTTTTAACTGATGCAAAGGTAAATAGGCTAAAAACAAAAAACTACCAATAAAGACTTATTGACATGGCAGAATAGACGAACACGGCATTTTTATCGATGAATTTTTATACAACCGCTCCATTCTAAGAAACTCGTTCTGTTAAATGCGTTTTTAAAAGAGTTAGATTTAAGCATCAATCATTTAAAATCTAGATGGGTAACCCATTTAATCATGCCCCTTATCGACGATAAACACATCAAACCATGCAGAACTTCTCAAACTTCAAACACACCTCCATCACGCAAAACTTCACCCCATAAACACGGGCAAATTTGCAACAAACTTAGGGTGAAAGTGCAAGTGACTAGTGACCAGTGACCGCATAACTCATTGATAATCAAAAGAAACGCGGTCACTCGGTCACTCGAAAATTTCTTTAATTCGGAGTTAACAAGTGTAAACACTAATATAAAGGGTAAGAAATAAGTTTTCTGCAACCTACATTTTGATTAAAAAAAAACGAAGAATGCATTGCGTAGGGTGTTCAAAATCTATAATATTTTTCTGCACGATTTTGTAGGATTTTGATGTCGATAAGTAGCATGGTTAAATGGGTCACCCCATTAGGGGTGAGATAAGGTAGCCAGGTATGTGAAGAGAACTTGTTCTTCTTCACAT
>UQQN01000015.1 GCA_900543155.1 uncultured Prevotella sp. | reverse complement strand
TAGAGCACAACCTTGCCAAGGTTGGGGTCGCGAGTTCGAGTCTCGTTTTCCGCTCAACCTCATTTAGCAGCTGTGCGAATCACATTCGTATAGCTGCAATTTTTTTATTTAAAATCTAAAGCATTCGTTATCGAAGGTTTATGCGATTTAAAAACTACATCATCTAAATTATTGAACTACAAACCTTTTATAACGATTATCTATTATTTATTACAGAAATGAATATTTACGCTCGCTATTTTAATCAAGACACGCTTGTACACAATTTCGATGAACTCATGCAGTTCTTGGCTTCCATCCCTGAGATTCCTATCACACCACGTATGGAAAACGATGTGCATGCTTATGTTGAAAGCGACAACCCCTACCCCAAGCGTTACAAAATTCGTCCCAGAGTTTATTTTATCCTTATCAAGACTAATGCCGAAACAATGGAGGAATTTAAAACTCATAGAAAAGACGATGGGGGAAACTATAATAACAACGAGGCTTATGGTGGCAATGGCATGGGCAACAGAGAAGAAATGCGCCGACCGATGCCTATGATGATGACTAACAAAAGGGATATTAAAGCCGCACAATTAGCCGAAGAACGCTACGGATGGTATTTGGGCACAATCGTATTTAAAAGGGTGTTGCAAATTGCGGGTACTACGAAGTTCCGCTATCAAGACACTACCTTCCAAGCTTACGTGAAAGCTAAATCGGGCGCTGAATGCTATAATCGCGTGATTGAGCATCTTAAAAATCGCACTGAAATTGATCCACGAAGCCAATTCCCTTCAGCAAAAGGATCAAGCTTTACTTTTGAATATGTAGGTACTGAACTGCCTACTGAATAATTCTTTTTGCAATAACAAAAAGTGCAGACGAATCACACCTCATTATTGAGGCTCACTTCGTCTGCACTTTTTTCCTTACAACAAAGTTGTATTGGACTTTTATTTTGAAGTTTTGCCAACTTCTTTAGAACGGAGGCGGACCACCTACGCCTTCAGGAGGAAATGCATTTGCATCAGGCAAGGGTGGAAAGTTCGCTGCATCTGCACCGCCTAATGGCGAGAAAGGATTTTCGGACATAGACGATGTATTCGACCCCATGCTTGAACCTGCTGAAGACTCTAGTGAACTTACGCTATCTTCTTCTGGATTCTGAAAACGTGCATATTCACCACGGAAAGAAAGCAGAATATTGCCCACAGCACCATTACGGTGTTTTGCAATAATAATTTCGGCTTTACCACGCAAGTCATGACCTGCCTCATCTTGATAAATTTTGTAGTACTCAGGACGGTGAATAAAAAGCACCATATCGGCATCCTGCTCGATGGCACCCGATTCACGAAGGTCTGAAAGCTGCGGACGTTTGTCACTACCTTCACGATTCTCAACACCACGGTTCAACTGTGAAAGCGCCAAAATAGGAATATTCAACTCCTTGGCCAAACCCTTTAGCGAACGCGAGATGGTAGAAACTTCTTCCTGACGACTACCAAAATTCATACCCGAAGCATTCATCAGCTGCAAGTAGTCTATCATCAGAATCTGCACACCATGCTCTCTTACCAAACGACGTGCTTTGGTACGGAGTTCAAATACCGAAAGCGAAGGCGTATCGTCTACATAAAGCGGAGCTCCTACAAGTTGCTTAATGCGCGAGTCTAATTGTTGCCATTCATAAGGTTTGAGCTGACCACTCTTAAGCGTTTCACCCTTAATTTCGCACACATTGACAATCATACGATTTACCAACTGCACGTTCGACATTTCAAGAGAGAACATCGCAACAGGTATTTGTTGGTCTACTGCCATATTCTTTGCCATGCTCAATGCAAAAGCCGTCTTACCCATGGCAGGACGGGCTGCAAGAATCACAAGGTCGGAATTTTGCCAACCCGAAGTCATCTTGTCGAGTGCATGAAAACCCGATGCGATACCACTCATACCATCGGTTCGTGCAGCAGCCTTCTGCAACATTTCGTAGGCTTCTTTAATCACAGGGTCAATCTGTGTGTAGTCCTTTTTCATGTTGGTCTGCGACAGTTCAAAGAGCTGTCCTTCGGCTTCTTGCATCAACTCGTCAATGTCTTGCGTAGAGTCGAACGCCTTAGTTTGAATGCCACTCGTATAAGTAATTAGCTCACGTGCTGTGGCTTTTTGTGCGATGATACGAGCGTGATATTCAATGTGGGCAGACGAAGCCACCATACCACTGAGTTGTGTGATATAGAATGGGCCACCCACTTCCTCAAGATTATTAGTACTTTTCAGTTGCTCAGTAACTGTGAGAATATCTACAGGCTTTTCTTCAAGATTAAGACGGCGAATGGCTTCGTAAATAAGTTGGTGACGATGATCGTAAAAACTTTCAGGGCGCAATATTTCGCTTACCTGATAGTATGCATCTTTTTCAATCATCAATGCACCCAATACAGCTTGCTCCAACTCCACAGCTTGTGGCTGAAGATGACCATAACTGTCGGTAGCGGGTGCTTGCTTTTTATTAGTATATCGAGAACGGTTTGAATTACCGCCCCGTGTATCGTTTGCTGCCATTTTATTGGTTGATTATTTTGTCAGATTTTAGAACGTCACTTTAAAAAAACGAAAGGCGAAAATTTAATTTTCCTTTTCTTCTTTCTTTACTTGATGTTGATAGCAACCCATATCTGGGGCATTCCCTCTATTACGCCCTAAACGATCGTTGGGATAATACTGCTGTGTAATTGTGGCGTCAGCCTTTCCGATGGCTTGTGATTTTTCTGAAAGTTCAAAGCTAAAAAGCAAATGGTCTGTGTTAAACTCGGGAGTAAAATTCTTGTCACGCAGAATTTGTTCTTCGACAGGAAGTGCATTATTGCTCTTATCTTTTACATCCCACAGACAATTCACAAAGTGTGCATCATCGTCCTTAGGCTTGGGCGTATTGATTAAACTGTTCGCAAAATTATAGTTGAATGCGTCATCTTCAAAATCCGTATTATTACTGCCCATCAGTTCATCCTCTTGATAGCCCGTAACAATGCAATTATACATTTGCAATTTTTTAAGAGGTAAACGCACGTCATTGTCGTAGTTTGCAAAATCAAGCGCATGACCATAGCCTCCCGTAAACACGAAAAAGCGTCCTAGGGTGCAATGCACTAAAGTAACATCACCACCGCGCACATGCAAGCAATCGCCACCTGCATTGGTAATCTGACTATTACCTATAAACACGTTGGCTTGACGAACAGAAATTGCATGATTCGTAGTGGTTGTGATAAGGCTGTTCTCCATAGTCAATGCACGTTGGGCTACATCGGTAGAATCTATTTGCACGCCAAAACTACCACTATGAATATCGGCATAACGGATTTCGTTGCCAAAGGAGCCTTTTTTTAATACTACCCCACCCCACAAACCTGGTGTACGGTCGTAAGGTTGATTTTTAAACATATCGTCTAAACGATCGCCACGTAACACGACAGGCGATTCGAGTGTGCCTTCTATCTTCAACGTGCCATATACAATCAATGACGTTTTTGAATGAAAAAAGAATTGTGTGCCTGCTGCAAGAGTTAATGTAGCCCCTTTCTCTACTACCAAACTATCGTATACATGATAAGGACGTTTTGCATCTAAAGTAAGGTCGTGCGATATGCGTTGTGCCTTTAAATCTATTACGTCTTGACCCGCAGCCTTTAACACCACCTCTTGATTCACGCCAACCTCAGTGGTAAACACCAATTTGTCTGTGTAGTCAACAGGGGCATCGCTGTCTGTGTTGGGCACATTCACCATAAAGTAAACAATCATGCTATCTTTTCGTGCAATCTCAAAATCTGTAGCAATTCCATTTTCAAGCGCTGCACCATCTGCCTGCACCTTAAACGGAGAGGACGCACCTTTTTGCAAAGCTATTTGCGAAATACGAATAGCCTTGTTTGCTGGGTTATATACTGCCATAGAATAGGTTTTGGTAGGAATGCCACTGATAATGGTATCGAACTTTATGGTGTCTTTGCTAAACGCCAAACGATCATTTACCGAAACAGTGTAATCATCATCCTTTAAACAACCTACTAAAGAAAAAAGTGCTATAAACAGCAAAAGCAGTTGTCGCATGTTGTTTTATAAAAGGTTATTGAGGTTAATGAGTGATTAGGGTATAAAGGGTTATTGGGTTATTAGGGTTGTAGGCTACGGATTGGGTTCGTAATTTATTTGCTTTAGGAACGCGCCTATAACCCAATACATTTTATTACCTAATGCACCCTTATAACCTAATAACCCTGTAATCTAATAGCTACTTATATCTTATACTCGTTTAAGAATATCCAAGAGATGATCCCAAACCATCTGTACGGTAGGAATCAACAAACGCTCGTCAGGAGAGTGAACGCCACGCAAAGTAGGACCAAAGCTTACCATATCAAGCTTAGGATACTTCTCTGAGAACAAACCACACTCTAAGCCTGCATGAATAGCCAAGATTTTAGGCTCTTTGCCAAACAAGTGCTCGTAGCTTTCCTTGGCAATCTTCACAATCTCGCTGTTAGGATTAAGTTTCCAACCAGGATAACCTTCGTTAGTGACAGTCTTAGCACCGCCTAACTCAAAAGCAGCGCGTACTACACTTGCTACGTTTAAGCAAGCACTTGCCACACTACTACGCTGACTGGTTGTTACTGTTACATGATCGCCTTCGCTATGAATGCTAGCAAGGTTTGATGAAGTTTCTACCAACCAATCGATGTCTTGACTCATTGCAAAGATGCCATTGTGTACGGCATGAAGTGAAAGCAACATCTTGCGCATAGCTTCTACTTCCATCACCTTAGTGGCTGCTTCAACCTCTTCGAGTGTAATAGAAATGCTCTTCTCAGTTACAGCAAATTCTTCTGCCACATCCTTGCTAAATGCCTCTAAGTGTGCTTTAAGTTCGCCCTTCTTGTCGTTAGCAACCATGCAAACGACATGACCTTCACGAGGAATTGCATTATGAAGACCACCACTCTGAATATCAACAAGACGCAAGCCCAAGTTTTCCATTTCGTTTACAAGGAAACGAACCAAAATCTTATTCGCATTACCACGCTTCTTATTGATGTCATCGCCCGAGTGACCACCCGAAAGACCCTTTACATTGATGCGGAATGTAGCATAGTTAGCGGGGGCGACTTCTGTGGGGAAAGGATAAGTAGCAGTAGTGCGCACACCACCTGCACAACTTACGTAAATCTGACCTTCGTCCTCAGAGTCAAGGTTTATAAGATAGTCACCATCCATAAAACCGCTCTTCATGCCAACAGCACCCGTAAGACCTGTTTCTTCGTCGCGAGTAAACACGCACTGAATAGGACCATGTTCGATGTCGTTCGACTTAAGAATAGCCATTTGCATAGCTACACCAATACCATCGTCTGCACCCAGAGTTGTACCCTTTGCACGCATCCATTCACCATCTACGTAGGTTTCAATGGCATCATTATCAAAGTCAAAGTCTACATCCTTGTTCTTTTCGCACACCATGTCCATGTGGCTCTGCAAAATCACAGTTTTGCGATTTTCGTTACCCGGAGTAGCAGGCTTGCTAATGCAAACATTACCTGTTTCATCTACCTTAGTGGGCAGACCAAGGCTTTCGCCAAACTCCTTCAAAAAGGCAATCATTTTCTCCTCACGTTTTGAGGGACGAGGTACCTTATTTACCTCTGCAAAGCAATCAAACACGATGCTCGGCTGTAAAAGTTTGTTGTTACTCATTGCTATATATAATATTATTGTGTAACTTTGCTTTCAAAAAGGAGTTACTCGCTCCTATTCACGAAGCAAAAGTAGCAAAAAGAAATGAAAGTGTTTATACTCGTACTGCTAATTGTTGCAATATGCATGATATTATTGTGCGTTCGCCTCTTCTTTGGACGTGGTTTTGTAAAAACTCACGTCGATCAAAGCAAAGCTATGCGTCAACGTGGCATTGGATGTGTGCAATCGCAAGATGCAGCAGCAAGAATCGATAATCCTAAAAGAGTAAAAGAATTTTAAGTACAGTTCTACAAGAATTGGAATTTAAAAAAACGATAATCAACAAGAAATAGAATATGAAAGCATTAACAAAGACAAGTGTCATGTTGCTCATGGCTGGTATTGCCTTAACTGGTTGCAACAAAAAAGAACCTGCACAACAGGTAAAGTCTAATGGTCTGCCCAAAGCTGAAGCTGCAGCTGCTACTGCTGCAACAGGTGGTGTTGCTGTGGTTGACATCGACTCATTGGCTACTAAGTGCGACTATTGCAAAGATGGCTTAAAGTCGCTCGAAAGCAAGCAGAACGCTTACCGCAACCAACTCAATGCAAAGGGACAAGCCTTGCAAAAAGCAATGGCAGACTTCCAAAACAAAGCACAGAACGGCGGTTTCACCTCACAACAACAAGTAGAGAAGGCACAAGCCAACTTACAAAAAATGCAACAAGGATTGCAGAGTTTTCAAGCTAAAATCGAAGGCGAAATGGGGAAAGCTACTGAGGCTTACCAAAAGAAGCTCCGCGAAGACCTTAGCACTTTTTTAAGGGAATATAATGCCGACGGACGTTATAAAGTAATTATAAGCAAAACGGGCGATAACGTGCTTTACGAAGACCCTTCTGTTAATATTACCAACGATGTGGTAGAGGGTCTGAATAAAATTTATAAGGACAGCAAGAAGAAATAAGTATCAGCACCGCATTTTTGCGACCATTACTGACAAAAGAAAAGCAAAAAATCACTATCTTTGCAAAGGTTTTTGGAATGCGCCATTGCATTGCATGCTTTAAGTGTGCGCACCAACCAACCGAATAAGAAAAATAAAACCTATTATAAACATTCATTTTTTTATGGAAAAAAGCGCATTACAGATTGCACGTGCTGCTTACCAGCCTAAACTTCCCGCTGGTTTGCGTGGCAATGTGAGCATCAAGGAAGGTGAACCCACTCAGAGTGTGGGCAACCAGGAAGAAATCAAGGCTCTCTTCCCTAACACTTACGGAATGCCCCTCGTAGAATTTGTTCCCACCGACGAAAAGAAGGAATATGCTCCCCTTAACATCGGTATCATCCTTTCAGGTGGTCAGGCTCCTGGTGGTCACAACGTAATCTGCGGCCTTTATGACGAACTCAAAAAGCAGAACCCTGCTAGCAAACTTTATGGTTTCTTGATGGGTCCTGGTGGTTTGGTTGATCACAAGTACATTGAGTTGACCGACGAAATCATCGACGAATATCGTAACACAGGTGGTTTCGACCTCATTGGTTCGGGTCGTACTAAACTCGAAAAGGTTGACCAGTTCGAAAGCGGTTTGAAGATCATCCGTGAACTCGGCATCAAGGCTATCGTAATCATCGGTGGTGACGACTCTAACACCAATGCTTGCGTACTCGCTGAATACTACGCTGCGAAGAACTACGGTGTACAGGTTATTGGTTGCCCCAAGACTATCGATGGTGACTTGAAGAACGATCAAATTGAAACTTCTTTCGGTTTCGATACTGCTTGCAAGACTTATGCTGAAGTTATCGGTAACATCCAGCGTGATGCTAACTCAGCTCGCAAGTATTGGCACTTCATCAAACTCATGGGTCGTTCTGCTAGCCACATCGCCCTTGAGTGTGCCCTTCAGTGCCAACCTAATATCTGCATCGTAAGCGAGGAAGTTGAAGAGAAGAACATGTCTCTCGACGATATCGTTAACTACATTGCAGGTGTTGTAGCTAAGCGTGCTGCTAATGGCAACAACTTTGGTACTGTACTCATCCCCGAAGGTTTGATCGAGTTCGTTCCCGCAATCAAGAAGCTTATCGCTGAGCTCAACGACGTATTGATTGACCCCGCTACTCACGAACCCCGTGAATTTGCAAATGCCGAAGAACAGATTGCATTTGTTAAGGGTAACATCGCTAAGGAAAACCTCGCTACACTCGAGTCTCTTCCCGAAAGCGTTGCTCGTCAGCTCTGCCTCGACCGCGACCCCCACGGTAACGTACAGGTTTCACTCATCGAAACAGAAAAGCTTCTCTCTGAAATGGTAAGCAACAAACTTGCTGCTATGAAGGAAGCTGGTGAGTACAACGGTAAGTTCTCTCCCCTCCACCACTTCTTCGGTTACGAAGGTCGTTGTGCAGCTCCCTCTAACTACGATGCTGACTACTGCTATGCACTTGGTGCAAGTGCTGCTCAGCTCGTTTCTAACGGAAAGACTGGTTACATGGCCATCGTGAAGAACACTACTGCTCCTGCTGAAGAATGGGTTGCTGGTGGTGTGCCCATCACTATGATGATGAACATGGAACGTCGTAACGGCGAAATGAAGCCTGTTATCAAGAAGGCTCTCGTTCGTTTGGATGGTGCTCCCTTCAAGGAATTTGCTGCTCACCGCGAAGAATGGGCTGAAAATACTTGCTTCGTTTATCCTGGTCCTATCCAGTATTGGGGTCCCACAGAAGTTTGCGACCAGTGCACTAAGACCCTTGCACTCGAACAAGGCAAGTAAAATGTATCAGTAATTTGTTTTGACAAATACAGATATTTAAAATAGAGGGTTAAGTTAAGAGAATCTCTATGGGTTCTCTTCGCTTAACCCTTTTCTTTCTAATTATGCCAACAAGTAACAAATATTACACACACGGAATTCGCATAAGCAACGGACGTAGACGAGTGAGAAGACGCAAAAAAAGCAATTTTCGCTCTAAGCTTCGTCAGTTCCTTATTCGTATGTTGTTGATTTGCAGTAGTGTACTCGTTTGCTACTTGTTTTATATTTATTTTGTTTTACCATTCAACTTACAATGGAATGCTCACAATGGCAAAGAAGTTTACCCCGAAGGTTATTCCATTCATGGCATCGACATAAGTCACCATCAGGGTGACATAGATTGGGAGAAAGTTTCAAAAGCGCAAATCAACGAAGAGCCCATCAGTTTTATTTTTATCAAAGCAACTGAAGGGCAAGATCATCTTGACAGTAATTTCAACGACAATTTCTATGAAGCTCGTGAGTATGGTTTCTTACGCGGTGCTTACCATTATTTTAAGCCAAACGTCAATGCCACACTTCAGGCACGTTATTTCTTAAAGCAAGTACATCTTGAAGAAGGCGACCTTCCCCCAGTGCTCGATATTGAGGAAAAAGGATCACTCAGCACAAAAGAACTACAAAAAGCAGCCTTAACTTGGCTCAAAGCTGTTGAAAAAAAATATGGTGTTCCTCCTATCCTATACACCAACTACAAGTTTAAAAAAGATTATCTCAACACGCCCGAGTTCGACCGCTACCCCTATTGGATTGCTCACTACTACGTACACAAACTTACCTATAAAGGCAAGTGGCGTTTTTGGCAACACACTGACTGTGGAAAAATAGACGGCATACGCGAAAAGGTAGACTTAAACATTTACAATGGATCTATGTACGACCTCAAACACCTGGGCATTGAGTAGTATGCCGAATTTATAAAATACAAACATCTATTTTATGATTCCAATTTGGTGACCATTTGGGTCACCTTTTTTGTATCTATTTCGCTCTGCTTTTTTTAAAATACAAGTCCTCTTATATTATTTCGTCCCTCCACAATCAAATAAAACAATTCATGTACGAAGAAAATGGAGAGTCTCATTCACATGAAACTCCCCATTCAATATTATTAAAAACCAGGATTAATCTTCTTGTTCGTGTTCTTCAATCAACTTCTTCTGCAAGTCGCCCGGCACAAGTTCATAACTTGCAAACTTCATGATGAACGAAGCACGTCCACCAGTAAGCGAACTGAGAGAAGTAGAATAGTTCGACATCTCCTTCAAGGGAACCTTGGCTTGAAGCTTTTCATAACCATTCTCACTGCTCATACCGACTATAAGACCACGACGACCTTGCAAATCGCTCATCACATCACCCATCTTGTCGGCAGGTACAAATACCTCAACGTCATAGATAGGTTCAAGAATCTTCGGAGCAGCATCCTTAAAGGCTTGACTAAAGGCATTGCGACCAGCCAACATAAACGACAATTCGTTTGAATCAACGGGGTGCATCTTACCATCATAAACCACCACGCGTACATCACGTGCATAGCTACCAGTAAGCGGACCTTGCTCCATGCGGCTCATAATACCCTTAAGAATAGCAGGCATAAAGCGTGCATCAATCGCACCACCCACTACCGAGTTAATGAATACCAATTTACCGCCCCATTCAAGAGGAATTTCTTCCTTACCCTTAATATTTACTCGGATTTCTTGACCGCCAAACTTATAAACAACGGGATCGGGCATACCATCACTATAAGGTTCAATAACCAAGTGAACTTCGCCAAACTGACCTGCACCACCACTTTGTTTCTTATGACGATAGTCAGCGCGTGCAGCCTTAGTAATGGTTTCACGATAAGGAATACGCTGTTCGTAGAATTCTACGGCAATCTTATCGAGGTTCTCCAAACGCCACTTCAAAGTGCGAAGGTGGAATTCACCCTGTCCATGTACCAAGATTTGACGCAATTCCTTGCTCTGTTCAACCTCCCAAGTTGGATCTTCCTGACGCATACGGTTCAAGGCAGACATCATCTTTTCAGTATCAGCCTCGTTCACAGCACGAATAGCACGTGTGTACTTAGGATTAGGATATTTAATAAAGTTGAAACGATTTTCGCAATCCTTGGCGTTTAGCGTATTACCCGTGCGCACATCCTTCAATTTTACAGTACAACCAATGTCGCCTGCTTGAAGTTGTTCCACCTTTTCACGGTTCGCACCCGAGCACACAAACAACTGCGCCATACGTTCCTTCGAACCACGGTCAGCATTTGCAAGGTCATCTCCTTCGTGTACCGTACCACTCATCACCTTGAAGTACTGAACCTCGCCAATATGAGGTTCAACACCAGTCTTAAAGAAATATATAGAAGTAGGTCCGTTAGGATTGGGCTTTACTTCTTCGCCGCGTGTATTATGCACAGCAGGCATTTCGTCTACAAAAGGCACCACATTGCCCAAGAATTCCATGAGACGTCCCACGCCCATATTCTTTGAAGCGCAAACACAGAACACAGGGAAGATACTACGTGTAACCAACCCCTTACGGATACCTTCACGCATTTCGTCCTCAGTGAGATGTTCAGTTTCGAAGAACTTCTCCATCAAACCTTCATCATTTTCTGCAGCAGCTTCAACCAAAGCCTTATGCATAGCTTCTGCCTTATCTTTCTCTTCTGCGGGAATCTCCTCGATAGTAGGTTCACCACCTTCGGCAGACCACGTGAGTTTCTTCATCAAAATCACGTCAATGAGCGAGTTAAACTTCTCGCCAGTCTCAACGGGATACTGCACAGGAACAACCTTTTGACCATAGATGCTCTGCAAGTCTTCTACTACGGCATCGTAGTCACAACCTTCAGCGTCTAATTGGTTAACAAGGAATATAACGGGCTTGTGCAGTTTTTCGGTATAACGGAAATGGTTTTGCGTACCCACCTCAGGACCAAATAGTCCGTTAATGAGCAACATCGCCGTGTCTGTTACATTAAGAGCTGTAAGCGCAGCACCCACAAAGTCGTCAGATCCTGGACAGTCTATAATGTTAAGCTTCTTTCCATTCCATTCAGTATGGAAAACAGTAGAGAATACGGAATAACCATAATCCTGCTCAACCGGAAAATAGTCCGACACCGTGTTTTTAGCCGTAATGCGTCCACGACGTTTTATTTGACCACTTTCGAAGAGTAAAGCTTCGGTGAGCGTGGTCTTACCTGAGCCGTCATTACCAAGGAGCGCAATGTTTTTGATTTCGTGCGAATTGTAGACTTTCATGGTTTATTCGAATTTTTAAGAGGTTTCGTTTCGAATCAATAAAACAACTTTTGTAAGGACAAACAAGCTCATTTTAGCAGCCTTTTTACGTCCTCACAACTGTTATTCCTCGAGGATTTTCCTCAATTCGGTCGCAAAGTACATTTTATTTTTGACATGTGCAAATTACAATAATATGTTTTATAACATGTTTTTCAATACCGATTGTTAAAACCGTATGGCAAAAGAGCTTTTTTATAATTTAATTCTTTACAAAAATAGCATCTTACAGTTTTGTTTTGTGATTGAAAATCAAGTACAAAACACCAACTTATAACTATTTTACATTTAATAACAATACATCAAAGACATTCTTTTGTTTTTCTGCTTCAAAAATTGAATGTAATAAGACTAAAGTGAATTTATGGGAGATAAAAAGTTGTTGTGCAATTCTCAGCCTCAGCATATTTCTTCAGCAATTCTTCGGTATAAGCAGCGGCTTTTTCAAGTTCAGCGGTGTTGCCATCATACCCATTAATCAGCACAAGGAGTTGCTTTGTATCTGCCGACATCATGGTTCTCACCGAATCGCTTGTAGGCGTAGCAAATGCCCCTTGCGCATCACGATATACGGGCAAATGCTCAATATTAAGCACACCACGTCCTATACCCTCATACGGTTCGTTTGCCTCCCCTATTCCCAGAGTAACATTACCTACTATCTTATCTACATCAAGTGCAGCCGTAGAATAGCCAGCAACAAGCGACACTAAATTTACAAGGTCCACAATCGTGTCTACATGATAGAGTCCCTTGCCTTGCAACACACGACGTGCCAACTGTTCGCAAGCAGGACGATAACGACTAGGATCTTTGCCAAAAGCCTTATATGCCAGGCGCGTAGCAGCAATGCCCGAACGATGTTTTATGCTCTCTGTGGTAAAGTTGGCACAAAGCCAAGCCTCTTGTTCGGCAATCTCTTTCCATAATGCGTCCGACGAAGGCGAATTTTTTACTGTTGCCATTACCGCTGCTCCCTTAAATTGAGGGAATGTCTGTTTGAATTGTGTTGAGATAGAAATATCCATATTTTGTATTTTATATCATCCATACATAATGAAGCACCTTGAATAGGCTATTCAAAACGCACAAATACAAAGTACTTATTTGCACTTACAAATATCTGAGAAGTCTTTGAGGGGCAACAATATTGTCACCCCTCACGACTTCAAAATCCTTTTTTAAAAATTAGAAATTGCTTTCCTTTGCATCTTCACAGAGTTGCTTAAAATTACAATACTTACAATCTTTGAGTTCTTTATTTGTTTCAAATTGGTTGTTAGGCGAGATGATTTCAGACAATAATTTTTTAAGATCATTTTCAAAGTCATCAGCATAGGGCCTAAAGTCCATGATGAATTCTTTTTTATTTCTTTCGCCATAAAGAATGTAAGGCGAGAAAGTTCTACTTGCGGTAAGCGGAATGTAGAACAATGCTGGCACAATTGGCAAATCCTTGTTTCCATTCTTATAGAGTATGAAGCTATAGAGCATGGCTTGAAAGGCATACTCATACCCATCTCTATCCTTAAGATTCGGTGCAAACAAATACTCCCATTTCTTTACATCCTTCTGGCGGCGACCTGTTTTATAGTCAATCACGCGTAAGCACTTCTTGCCGTCAATCATTGCCTCGTCTAAACGGTCTATAGAACCTCCCAATGTGATTTTTTTTGTACCGCCATTATCGGTAGGCACATCCAAAACAAGACTACATTTCTTTTCGCTTTTTAAATAATTAAACCCTTCAGAAGGTGCATCAGCCGCATTTTTATTCGCGCCAGCTTCGTATTTTAATAAAAACTTAAAGTACTCAAGCACACTATTATCCAACATCTCGTGGCGCTTCGTGCGAATCGGCACAACTGTTTTTTTACCAGCCTTTTCTGCCTCATCTTTTTCCACTTCAACATATGCCTTCTCTAGCAATTCCGCGCAAAGCTTGTCAAAGCTAGCATCCTCAACAATCGCTTTTAAGTCGTCCGAACTAATCCAAATTGGTTTTTTCTTCTTTTGTTCAGCATAGAACAATTCTGCCATTTTATGAACCAACTTACCCAGATCCCTTTGATCAATCAATTTATTCTCTTCATCGGGCACAACGAGTTTTAGCACATGGTTATAATAAAACTTGCGCTTACAAGAAAGATATTCGTTTAGCGACGTTGGCGAAAAGTAACACCCCTCAAAAGGCTTATCTACAGACATCGTAGGCTTTTCGCTATATTGCTGTGGTGCACTCGCCAATTCTATGCGTTTAATGCAATCCGAAAGTTTAGGGTCAATCAGCATGTTACGCATAAATCGCGACATTTCGCCATGCTGCGTGCCCGCAGTTGAATTGTTATAGGCAAGTGTCACATGCTTTGCACGTTGCAACAATCTAAAAAAGTAGTAAGCATACACTGCATTTTTACGCACATAAGTAGTAAGTTTATATTTCTGGCGTATAAGCGATGGGATGAACGAAGCCTCAGAAGCCTTCTGTGGCAAAATTCCCTCGCCCACCGACAACATTAAAATATTATCAAAGTCCAAACAGCGTGTTTCAAGCACACCCATTACCTGCAAACCAATAGCGGGTTCTCCATGAAAAGGAATAGACATGCCACGAAGCACTTGTCGAATTAGTTTAAAGAGCATGGCATAACCAATGCGCATTATGGCATTGTGTGCCTCAGCGAAGACGCCTTTTTCTATCATCGTCGAGAAACGAGTCAACACACTATACACCCTAAAATAAGCCTCCGTGTATAGAATCTCGTGCAACGAAACTTCTTCTTGCGCATCCTGCTTTTCTTCTTCGTCCTGCACATCTTTTCCCTGCGTTTTGTGTATCAACAAAGCCTCAGCTTGCACCTTCTTACGCAATGTGTCAACATAATCCCTTGCCTCATTTACCGACAACGTATACGTATCCACCTTTTCGCCCTTCACTTTCTTTTCGTCAAGTTCGTTTAACTTTGCCTCCATTTCTTTCACCACAAAAGTAAAAGCAGGGGTATGGCTCAACGGAAAACCATTCGTAATATTCACATGATAGTCTTTGTCTTCATGTGCTTGTTTCATTTCTTTCTGCGAAGGCAGTGCATACAGCGTGGGCTGCAACATGGTTTCATCGCAAAGCACAATGGCTGTGCGTTGGGCACAATCCAAGTTAATATGCTTTTCTTTAGTATTCAGCAGCCACTGCTTAACATAAGCAGCCTGCACACTATTTGTACTTGCTTGGGCATAAGTAATCTGCAACTCCTCTCCCTCGCATCGATGGGTAAGATTGTTAAAATCTGCCCTATTCAGTTCGTTCGGGAAGTTTACTAAATTCTCTTTCAAGAAGGTACCAGCTTCTATTGGTGCTCCCAATTCCTTACCTATATAATGCAAGTCGTAGTCCCAATAAAAAAGAGCCAATCCTTTCTCTTTAAGTTGTCTAAACAACTTTTCTTCTGCATTATTCAGCACATTAAATCCCACAAAAGCAATGTGCTTGTAGTGGTCGGGCAATGCAATAGAGCCATTTTCTAAGCCCTCAACTACCATGCGGTGCAGTTGTCCCTCATACGCTAAACCATCGCTTTCGAGTCCCGAACGCAGTTGGGTGTAAATGCTTAACAACTTGTCCCACACGCGTCTAAAGTTATAACGAACCCCCTTATTCTTTTCGTCGTACTTCTCGCTAAAAATTCGTGCAAATTTTTTCAGTTCTCCAACTTGCTCTTCATCCAAGACATCGTCCATACCAATTTCTTCGTATTCTTTCATGTCTTGAAAAATTTTCGCTGCATCGCCCAAGTTCTTATCCAAGTCATCAAAGTCGGCAAGCAATCTTTCACCCCATCCATAAAAATGGTCAAGCGTTTCTTTCGACTCAGGAATTTCTTGCACAAATATTTTATAGAGTCGGCAAATGGTTTCGATAGGGTCAGCCAAATGCAACTGTTTGGTGAGTGACAAAAAGAACTCACTAATACTCATATAGGTAGGAGCCCAAATCATGGTTTCTCCTTCCTTTAACAAGTAGTTATTTAAAAAGAGGCTTGCTCTTTTATTCGGAAATATAACAATGGTGCGACTCATTTCTTTATTGTCGAATTTGCTACGCAAAGAGTCTGCCACTAATTTCAAAAAATCTTTCATTTTATGTATCTATTTAGGGGCTAAATAACCCCGATATTGCTTACTATTTAAGAATGATCTAAATGCGTTATTTAGTAGCCGGTACGGGCAACACATCCTTGTCATTGGAATACACATACCACAAATACCCTTCTGTGGGAAGTCCCAAGAGTTTTTCTACTATTTTCATGTAGTCACGCACCTGGTCTTCGTATGCTTCATGCATTTCATGATTTCCAAATTTATAGTCAACCACAATAGCTTTGTCCTTGTTTACCATAACGCGGTCGGCTCTTTTGGTCTTTCTCTCAATTTCTACTTTTGAGGGATCTTTCTCGTCAACCTTTCGATCACAAAGCAAAATGGTCTTTTCGTTAAAATTTTCGTAAGTACCATCGAACCATGATTTCACCATTTTGTCAGTTGCTATTTTATCTTTCAAATTTTTTTTGAGCCACAGGAACTGACTATCGCCCTCAGCTATTAAACCATCATACACCATTTGTTGATAAGCATGGTCCACATCCTCGGCTCTATTTATCAACGACATCATCTGGTGCATCAACACACCTGTTTCAATGTAATGATTTTGCTGTGCCTGTTTTTTTCCCTCCTCACTAATGTCATTCGGGTCCTTAGCCTCGAATAAGAAGTTAGCAGCTTTTTTCGATTGGCAAAACTGCAAATCGAGCACATTGTTTTGCTCAATCATTACATCCACTTTTTGAGGTTTCAAATCCTCAGAGAAAGGATTCACTATGCGTTTTTCCTTACCCTCTTTTTCTTCTTCGTTCGCGCAATACTCAAGTTGTCCAAATTCAACCACACGGTTCTTTTCACTCCCCTCTACAGGTACTTGGCAGTCGTCAATAAATTTGTTTATCAACATAAAAGCATTAGGCTCCGTAGAATTTTTTGAAGGTTCCTTCGACCAAATAAACATATTCTCTTTGGCACGTGTAAATGCCACATATAATGAGTTCAGTTCATCGATAGTCATTTGCTTCAATTCCTTGTCATAAAAGCACTTAAAATCAGAATTCTTTACCTTCTTTGACGCTGCCGTCTTGATGGGAATTAAACCCAAGTTGCTTAGCTGCGCCTTTACTTCAGAGTCATCAGACATATCCTTCGGATTGCACCATATCATACCATCTCTTCCGTTTTTTACAAAAGAGAAACCTGCAAACGGAATTAGAACAGTATGTCCAGCTAAGCCCTTTGCCTTATGAATTGTTAGAATTTCTATGGCATCGTTCGAATTGCTTGTAATAGATTGAGAAGAAAGTGTCTCGTCCCAATAATCCAAAAATTCTTTTAGGTCTGAAGAGTTGTCATTAAGATAATCCACAACCTTATCTAAAAAGCTAAACAAGTATGCCGATTGTCCCAAACCATCTTTAACTTTACCTTTGTCATCAATTTTAACTAACAAATCGTGTAAGCGCAATTTTTGCACCATCGTCATCACTAAGTCATAGAGCGGACTGCGTTTTATTTCGTCCAATGCTTCATTGTCTTGCAACAGCGCCTCCACATCGTTCTTCACATCCTCAAAAAACGCTTGTTTACCTGCCTTTTCGCAAAGCAAGTTGTAATAGCGCTCAAAGAGTTCGCGCTGCAAATCGTCTTGAGGAGCGAGCAAGCGCTTCATGGCAAAGATCAAGGCATTCAGTGCAGGAGAGGCATTAAACAAATAAGCCTCGTTCGATGTCAGTTTGATATCCACTCCTTCCTCCTCACATCGTTTGGCAAAATAGTCAATCAGCTTCACACCCTCATTGTTTGTGCGCACCAACATTTTCATTTTGTCAAAGTCGAGGTTGTATTTTTGTTTCAACTCCACCACCTTATCAAACACCTCTGCCATAATCTCTTCATCAGTGATGCTTTTTTCAAATGTTTGCAAGCGTACATAGCCACTATTTATAAATTCAGGCTTGTCATATTGTGGTTTAATGTGCTGAGTGGTGTCATTATAAAGGTTGCAAAATTCAATGTTTTTCTCATCAACCTTTTTGCCAGAATTATCTGCCTTCACAAAATAGCCATCCTTCTCATTTAACCAATTTGCAGGCACACTCCAACTATTCTCCTTTTGGTCGAGGATATACGCAGCCTTTGTGAAAAACACGTTGTTAAACCTCACTACAATAGGCTTACTTCTATAGTTAGTGTCCAGATTTTCTACAGACGTGTTGTTTCCGTCCTCAAATCCGTACAAAATATTCCAATCCCCACCACGCCATCGATAGATGCTCTGCTTAATGTCGCCCACCACCAAACTTTCTTCGCCTTGGGCAGTGCTTTCATTTACCAGATGCTCAAAATTGTTCCACTGCACACGCGAAGTGTCCTGAAACTCATCTATCATAATATGCTTAAAGGTGGTGCCAGCACGTTCAAACACAAACGACTGGTCTATATCATCCTTTACCAAATTCTTAAAAAGCAATGGCGTTTTGGCAAGCAGAGTTGTATTCTCCTCCAACACAATATGGTTGATCTCCTCGCTGATTGCGCCCATAAAAGCCAACGTGTCTAAGTTCTCGACAGCCAACTGATAAGTGTTATAGGGACGACCATATTTTTCAGCATTATCATAAAAATCAACAAGCTTTTCCAAGTAGTCTGATACCTGTTGGGCTTTTTTGTCAAGCGCTACATCACAGCCAGGATTCTTTAGCAACGCGTCTTTATCTTCTGCAGCTTTTCTCACACTACTAGACACGTCTTTGCTCGAATTATCTCTTACATACCCGCAAAAAGTTTTTACCGTGCTCACCACCTGCTTCTTCCAAGAAGAATCACCCTCTGCATCGCTCACCCACTGTTCCACAAATTGCAATGCCTTTTCTTTTTCGTCTTTCAGGACGCTCCACGATTTTAAAATGCTTTCTTTTATCTTGCGCAATTCACCATTGTTGAGCAAATCGGTGATATTTTTTTCGTTGTTTACATATTCGCTTTTGAACAAATTTTTTCCAGCAAAAGCCTTCAAATCTTTGGCTATATCCCACGATTTTCCATCTTCAAGACTTCTTATCAAAGACTCTTTTACGATGCGTCTCAAACCGTTTTTTTCTTCCTGGTCTATTCTGCGCAGAATACGTTCCACAGCAATCGAAATAACCCTTTTATCGTCAAGATCCACCTTAAATCCACGTGTCAAGCCCAACTCGAATGCCAAGTTTGTAAGCAACGACTGAAAAAACGAGTCGATTGTCTCCACCCTAAAGTGGTCGAAATCGTTCATGATATAACAAAGCATCTCTGTAGATTTTCTTTGTATTTCCTGCTCGCTTAACTTGGTTATTTCTTTTACATCCTCCAAAAAGTTCGCATCCAACCCGCGCGACAAACCATAAAGATTTTCAAGAATACGATCTTTCATCTCTCCTGTAGCCTTATTGGTAAATGTCACCGCAAGCACATGCGTAAATCCCTTGCTGCCTGATTTCAGCGCTAAAGAGATGTATTTCAATGCCAAAGTATATGTCTTGCCCGACCCTGCCGAGGCTCTATAAACTATCAAACTCATTTACTTACGTTTTTAGAATGATACAAAATGCGACTATTTATCCGTACAAATATACGCAAAAACTTGCATTTTGAAAACTAAAGTAGTCAATATTTTACTTTAAATATTGAAAATGCTTGATTTTCAACAAAAAAGTTTCCATTTATCATATTATTTTGTACCTTTGCAATGTTTAGGGACGTTAACAACCATCTCTATACAACCATGTCTAACTAACAAATATTAAAACATGTTCGAAGAAAAAGCTGGCGAATTAGCTGGCAAAATCTGGGAAGCTCTCAACGAGGGCGGTGAACTTACAGGCAAGGAACTCAAAAAAGCCATTAAGACTCGTTCTGACAAGGACCTGTACTTAGGCTTGGGCTGGTTGCTTCGTGAGGACAAGCTCAATGTAAACGAAGGCGAGAAGGACATCACCGTATCGCTGAAGTAACAGCTCTAAGTATTACTGCACGTTTTTACGTGCATTTTTTGTAGGGTGGTTCTAATAGCAAATTTGTTCATACATTGCCCCACCCTATCTACGCCAATCAAAACTGTCGGATTGCTTACTCACGGAATGGAGTAAACAGCCCGACATTTTTTATTCTCCAGACATGATGTCGTTTCTAATTACATTGTTTTTTATTGTATTTTGAAAAAAAGTTGTATCTTTACAAACGAAAAGATTTGCAGACCGCAAACACATGTATATTGCATTTTTATTGTATGTATATACAAGTTTAAAAGCCTCATTTTTCGATGGTAAAAATTCCGATGGCATTCCGAAGACATTCCGATATCATACCGAAGGATCACCATAACAAAAAAAATAAGGCAAATATTGCACACACCGAGGTGAATATATCGGTAGTCCGAATTGCATATATACGTGTGGCAAGTATCACTTTGCATGTAAACCAATTCCCTTAAACCTGCATAATTATCCCAAAAAGGAAATAAGATTATGAAGCAAAAAACGTATCGTAGCAAAATAGGCCTTTGGCTTGTTGCACTTATCGCTGTCGTGATAATGTGGCCCTTGTTTTTTAATTTTTCATGGGAAATTGCATTCATCGAAATATCGGTGCTTTTGGTGTGTAGCTACGCCATTGGTAGCATTAAATATACGATTAGCGACCATACACTCACAGTGAAATGTGGCTTTTTTAGCACAAGCACATACGAGATTATGGAGATTACAAAAATAAAAAAAACACATAATCCGCTCTCGGCTCCTGCAGCATCGATAGACCGAATTGCTATTTACTTTAAAAAACGCAGAGTACCTCTCACTCTCTCGCCACGTAACAAGGAGGAGTTTATAAATGAGTTGGTTAAGCGTAATGCGAATATTGTAATTTAAGAGTGTTTCAACTTTCTGTAAATTATAAAAAAGGTGATTCTAAAACGAGTTTTTTAGAACCACCTTTTTTACATTGGATTTATGTAGAGGTAAATTTTACTCCCAACCTAAAGCACTTGCACCGAGCACAGCGGCTTCGCTACCATTCAGCGTAGAGATGAGCAACTTAGCTTGCTTGCCTTCGCCCTTGTAAAGGAAGAGTACGTTATCTTCGTATGCCTTGCGGAGGGGCTTCATAAGGTATTCGCCAGCCTTAGTTAAACCACCAAAGAATACGAATGCTTCGGGAGAGTTGAATGTGGCAAAGTCAGCACATGCCTTACCAAGAATTTCGCCTGTGTAGTTGAAGATGTCGAGTGCTAACTGGTCACCCTTTTCGGCAGCCTTAAATACATCGAACGAAGTAATTTCTTCAGCATTAAGTTCGCGCAACAAACTGGGTTGTTCGCTCTTTTCGAGGAATTCGCGAGCTGTGCGGGCTACACCTGTTGCCGAGGTATAGGTTTCGAGACATCCCTTGCGACCACAACCGCAAGAACGAGCATTTTCGCTATTGTCGATTACAAAGTGACCTAATTCGCCAGCAAAACCATCACTGCCATAAACCACCTTGCCATCTACCACGATACCAGAACCAACACCAGTACCTAAGGTAATCATGATAAAGTTTTTCATACCGCGGGCTACACCATATGTCATTTCGCCCATTGCAGCAGCGTTGGCATCGTTGGTTACGCGTACAGGAATGCCAAATACTTCTTCAAAAATTTGTGCACAAGGTACTATGCCCTTCCATGCAAGGTTTGCAGCGTTCTCGATGTTACCTGTGTAATAGTTTGCATCAGGAGCACCAATACCTAAAGCGCGAACATTCTGAATGCCGCCTATTTGGTCGAGTGCAGGCTGCAAAGCTTCGAAAGAAGCCTTTACATAGTCTCTAAAATCGGGATAACCTTTCGTAGAGATTACAGTTTGCGACTTAATGTTACCGCGTTGGTCAACAATGCCAAATACCGAGTTGGTGCCACCCATATCAAGGCCTATTACATAAGGCTTTTCTACATCTAATTCCATAGTTGTAAAATTGTTTCGAAATTGTAAAAATGTAACTATCGCCGACAAAGTTATAATATTTTTTGGAATCTGTGTTTTACAGATGGGATATTTTTTTGCGAATGCACTTTAATTGCATTACGAATTCTCTCCTACACCAGAGAAAATTCAGAAATTTGATGCAAAATAGAAAAGCAGAGTAGTTAGGAACAAGGAATCTTCGCTCCGCCTATACATTGCACATAGATTGCCATTTCTTTTTTCATGAATTATTTGCCCTCTTAATAAAAGAAAAAGAGGATGTTTCTTGCCACTTCAAGCAGTTTTCAGTAAATTTGCATTTGTATTCATACGAAAAGTCATTGTAATGAACCATATATTTATAGAGTTTGCCAGTCCACTCTTGCTAATTCTTAAAGGATTGTTGGTAGGTATTATAGCTTCTGCGCCCATGGGTCCCGTGGGCATATTGTGTATTCAGCGCACTATGCAAAAAGGGCGTGCTTATGGCATTGTGACAGGGGCAGGGGCTTCGTTGAGCGACATTATCTATGCCCTGATGACAGGTTTTGGCATGTCGTTTGTGATGGATTTCATCAGCAACGAAGAGAATATTTTTTGGCTGAAGTTGGTGGGCAGCGTTATGCTGTTTATCTTTGGCATATATATGTTCAAAACCGATCCAAAGGAATCCATGCACAAGCCTTCGGGAGAAAAAGGCACGTTGGTGCATAATTTTACGACGGCTTTTCTCATCACACTATCGAACCCTTTGATAATCTTTTTGTTTATTGCTTTGTTCAATATGTTTACCTTTGTAATTCCGGGTAACTGGTTTGGACAGTGCATAGGTTATCTGTCGATTGTTGCAGGCGCCATGTTGTGGTGGTTGGGACTGACGTACGTGATTAACAAAATGCGTAATTCGTTTGGGGTAAAAGGCATTCAACGACTTAATCGCACCATTGGTTGCATTGTGTTGGCTGCTTCGATTATTTATGCCGCCATGACCTTGTTTAAGATTTCACTTTATTAGCACTATGATTATTGCAGATAAACTTAAAGTTTCGAATCGTGCCGAATATTTGCTGTATATGTGGCAGGTAGAGGACTTGATTAGGGCTTATGCTGGCGATGCCGAACGCATTGCAAAGGAGTATGTTGCACACTTTCAGGATCTTGACGACGAAAAGAGAAAAGCTACTGAAAAGTGGTATGCTGACCTTTGTGAAATGATGCGTAGCGAAGGAAAAATGCAAGGCGGACATTTGCAAATATGCTGCAACATTTTGCAAGAGCTTAGCGAACTGAACCAACAACTGTTGGCTTCGAGCAAATTTCCTTATTATCGCGAGATGTACTACAAGGTATTGCCTTACGTGGTGGAATTGCGCAAAAAACAAGCTCAAACTGACGAGAAAACGCAAGAACCTGAATTGGAAACTTGCTTCAACTTGCTTTATGGGGTTTGGATGCTACGCCTACAGAAAAAGCCTGTGAGCGAAGCTACTGAAAAAGCTGCAAAAGATGTTTCGGCTTTGCTCGGACAATTGTCTGACTACTATTTTAAAGATAAAAAAGAACCTATCGATTTTTAAGGGTGAACCAAGAGACACAACAATGAGTCTATCCCCCAAAAAAAGATGGGTTGTTGATATATAAGACAAGCACACACAAATCATAAGAAATGAAAAATATACTTGTAACTGGCTGTAAAGGTCAGTTGGGCAACGAAATTCAGTTGCTCGCTCCTAAATATGAAGATGAATGTACCTTCTTTTTCACGGATAAGGAGGAACTTGACATCACCGACCGTAAGGCCGTTTACACGTTTATAGAGAAACACAGCATTGGCATTGTAATTAACTGCGCTGCCTTTACTGCGGTAGACAAGGCTGAGGAGAACGAAGAACTTTGTAACTTGCTTAACAATGTAGCACCTGGCTACTTGGCTGAGGCTGTGGCTTCGGTAGGCGGTACAATGATTCAAGTTTCAACAGACTATGTGTTTGACGGTAAGGGTTGCATACCTTATAAAGAAGAGGATGCAACAAATCCGCAAACCGTGTATGGACGCACAAAGTTAGCTGGTGAGGAGAACGTGATTCGCTCGTGCGCTGGCTCTATGGTGATTCGCACAGCTTGGCTCTACTCTACGTTTGGCAATAACTTTGTGAAGACGATGATTCGTTTGGGCAAAGAGCGTGATGCATTAGGCGTAGTATTTGACCAAGTGGGTTCGCCTACTTACGCACGCGACTTGGCTCGCGCCATTATGCACATTGTGGATAAAGGCATTGTGCCGGGGGTATATCACTTCACCAATGAGGGTGTTTGCTCATGGTATGACTTTACACGTGCCATTCATCGTCTTGAGGGTATTGACTGCCAAGTTAGCCCCATCCACACCGAAGACTACCCTGTGCCTGCAGCACGTCCACACTTCTCGGTGCTTGACAAGAGCAAAATAAAAAACACCTTTGGCATTGATATCCGCTGGTGGGAAGATGCGCTCAAAGAGTGCATTAAGGAGTTATAAAGATTGGCATTTCCTCCATCTTGTATGTATAAATAACACGCAGGACGGAGGAAAAACTGCAAGATTTGGTCTTTAAAAATCAATATTTTTAGAACCTTATTTAGCTTTCAAGCACCCCAATTTTCTACCACCCACACTTTAATAACGCGCTCGGTATGGTCAACACAAACCTTATATCTTCTTATCGAAGAGAACTGATGGCGGTGGCCATGTTTGCCATTTTGCTGACGCACATGAATTGCGACTTTGGCTGTTTTGCCATAAACCGATTGGCTTTGTGCGGTCAAGGAGGCGTAGATGCTTTTTTCTTTCTTTCGGGCTTCGGTATGTATTATTCGGGCATGAAGAAGACTACGCTGACTGCTTTCTACAAAAAAAGAGCCGTACGCATATTTCCGTCGTTTCTCGCGATATTTGGAATCTACATGTATATAAAACATTCGTTCTCTTGGCAACGATTGTTTTGGGGAGGTTCTACATTGGCTTATTGGTTTCCTGCCACACGCAAATATATGTATGGTTGGTTTGTATCGGCCATTGTGTTGCTCTATGCTTTGTTTCCATTTTACTTTAAATGGTTTAAGCAACAACGATGGGTGTCAACACTTTGTGGCATAGGTGTGGGACTTGCCTTAACAGGGCTTTATGCCTACTATTTTCTGGTACTTCATCCTGGTGGATACAATCAGTATGTATTGGCTACGTCACGTATTCCTATCTTTTTTGTAGGCATAGGGTATGCGTGGTTCCTAAACAACCAACCGATGGGTTGTAAAACTCACTACAGACGTACCATAGAAATTGTTGTGGCAAGCATTGCATTCATTGCCTATAATATGGCTATAGACCATTGGGGCTTTATGAACATGCGCAACTCGGGCATGCTATATCTGCCTTTTTTGCTCATTGTGCCTGGTGCTTGTTCGCTTTTGGGACTATGCTTTGAAACGCTTTCGCGTTTTTCACTCGGAAAGATTGTGCTAAAGGCTTTGCAACAAGCAGGTACATGTACGCTCGAAGCTTATCTGCTTATTGGCGTCACCTACGGATATAGCACCATGCTTTGCCACAGTACGGGCATGTCTGTTGTAAACGCTAAAATTATAATTGCAGCAGCTACTATCTTGTTGGCTTGGACAATTCATAAACTTGTCAGTTTAGCCACAAAATTCTTAAAAATTGCTTGATAATAAGTTGTGTGACGAGAAGGTACAATCCCCTACTCTTGTTCACACCAAAACTTAACCCTACACACTTAACAAATTAAATGAATCCTGAAATTTCACGTCGACGCACATTCGCCATTATCTCTCACCCTGATGCCGGTAAGACTACGCTTACTGAAAAGCTCTTGCTCTTTGGTGGTCAGATTCAGGTGGCTGGTGCCGTAAAGAATAATAAGATTAAGAAAAGCGCAACATCCGACTGGATGGAAATTGAAAAACAACGCGGTATTTCTGTAACAACTTCGGTAATGGAGTTTGACTACGAGGGCTACAAGGTAAATATCCTTGACACTCCGGGTCACCAAGACTTTGCCGAAGATACCTTCCGTACACTCACTGCTGTAGACTCTGCTATTATTGTGGTGGATAGTGCTAAGGGTGTAGAAACGCAGACTCGTAAGTTGATGACGGTTTGCCGTATGCGCAAAACTCCCGTTATTATCTTTATCAACAAAATGGACCGCGAAGGTAAGGATCCGTTTGACTTGCTTGACGAACTTGAACAAGAATTGCAAATCAAAGTACGTCCTCTTTCATGGCCTATCAACCAAGGCTCGCGCTTTAAGGGTGTTTATAACATCTATGAACAACAACTTAACCTCTTTGCCGCTGATAAACAAAAGGTAACAGAGAAAATTGCTGTAGACATTGATAGCGATGAGCTTGAGGCACACGTGGGCGAGGCTGACGCTAAAAGCTTACGCGATGACTTAGAATTGGTAAGTGGGGTTTATCCAGACTTTGATCAACAGAATTACTTAGACGCCGAAGTAGCTCCTGTGTTCTTTGGTTCTGCACTGAACAACTTTGGTGTGAAGGAGTTGCTTGACTGCTTTGTGAAGATTGCCCCCTACCCTCACCCCACTTTGGCTGAAGAACGCACTGTAAATCCTGATGAACCTAAGTTTACTGGTTTTATCTTTAAGATTACGGCTAACATCGACCCGAACCACCGTTCATGTATTGCTTTCTGCAAGGTTTGCTCAGGACGTTTTGAACGTAACAAACCTTACTTGCATGTGCGAAATGGTAAGACAGTTCGTTTTTCATCGCCCACACAGTTTATGGCACAGCGCAAGAGTACGATTGACGAGGCTTGGGCTGGCGACATTGTAGGTTTGCCTGATAATGGCATTTTTAAAATTGGCGACACGCTTACTGAAGGCGAACAACTTCACTTCCGTGGATTACCCTCATTCTCGCCCGAAATGTTTAAGTACATCGAGAATGCCGACCCGATGAAGACGAAGCAGCTGAACAAGGGTATTGAACAGTTGATGGACGAAGGTGTGGCTCAGTTGTTCGTAAACCAATTTAATGGTAGAAAAATTATTGGCACAGTAGGTCAGTTGCAGTTTGAGGTAATTCAGTATCGCCTTGAAAACGAATATAATGCAAAATGTCGTTGGGAACCTGTACACCTTTATAAGGCTTGCTGGATTGAAAGCGACAACGAGGCTGAACTTGAAAACTTCAAAAAGCGTAAATACCAATATATGGCTAAAGACCGCGAAGGACGTGATGTGTTCTTAGCAGACTCGGGTTATGTATTGCAGATGGCTCAACAAGACTTTGAACACATTAAATTCCACTTTACAAGTGAGTTTTAATTCATAAGTAAGTATTCAAAATATGCCATGCGGCAATGAGTGAATGATAAACATCAATTACCCATTACCGCATGGCATTTTACATCCAACATTATTTTCGCCCTATCCAATAATCTATCAGATGACGTGCCAAACTCACTTCGCCTGGAATAGCTGGCATATTATCACGTCTAAACCATCCACCTTTGTTTAATTCAGAACGCTGTAATTGCAAATCGCCATCCTCGTATTCAGCAGTGAAACCTACCATCAATCCACTGGGATAAGGCCAAGGTTGTGAAGCAAAATAACGAATGTTTTTAACGCGAATATGTGTTTCTTCCCATACTTCTCTGCGCAAACATTCTTCAAGCGTTTCGCCAGTTTCAACAAATCCTGCCACCAATCCTAAATAGTCTTTCTTAAATTTATTGCTCTGCACAAGCAATATTTCTTCGTCGTTATTACGGCTCACTGCCACAATAATAGCCGTAGCCAAAGCTGGCCAAACCTCTTTGCCACAGTTGGTGCAACGCTTTGAAATGTCGGTGTGTAACTTCATGGGCGCACCACACACACCACAATATTTGGTATTTTGGTCCCAATATAATATTTCGCGGGCTTTGCCTGCCATGTTATAAACGGAGGTAGGCAAAACATCGAACGAAGCACGTAAGGGCATCATCTGCCAACCCTCAGTGGTAATGGGAGCATCAAGTTTAGCTGTGTAACACGGATGTCCATCTAAATTGGGCAAATGGTGCAACTGTTGCCAAGCCTCTAATTGTATGGGGACCTCTTCTGTCAAAGGAACTTGGTTGCTGGCTGTGAGCAATAATTCGTCTTGACAAAATAAAAAATAATAGGCTTTCATGTGATTGTTGTGTTCAAAAAAAGAAAGCAGCAAGCAACATAACAATAGGCTTTTGCCAATAATGTGTTGCTTGCTGCTTATGTTTACCGTTAAATAGGCTTTTTTAATCTTTAAAGTAATGCCTACTACTGGGGGGAATATTAAAGTCCGAGGCTCTTCTGTACAGCTTCAATCTTTTCGTTAGCATCGGCGACTGCACCTACATAGCACTTGGGACAATTCATGTGACCCTTTACTTCAATGTAGAACTTAATTTTGGGTTCAGTACCCGAAGGACGAACACTTACCTTTGTGCCATCTTCGGTGTACCACTGAAGAACATTGCTCTTCTCGGGGAAGTCGTTGAGGTCGAGTGATTTTTCTGTACCGTCAGCATCATATTCCTTCAATACTTCATAGTCCTTCGTACAAATTACCTTAGAACCAGCAATTTCAGTAGGACGATTTGTACGGAAGTTCTCCATCATAGCCTTAATTTCGTCGGCACCCGACTTACCAGGCTTAACTACGTTGATAGTTTTGTTTACAGACAAACCGTATTCAAGATAGATATCCATCAATACATCGTAGAGAGTCTTGCCCTGATCCTTAGCCCATGCACAAATTTCAGCGAGCAATGAACAAGCAGAAACAGCATCCTTATCACGGCAGAAATCTTCAGCCAAGAAACCATAGCTTTCTTCACCACCACCAATATACTGCAACTTGCCTTCGTTCATACGAATGAAACGAGCAATCCACTTAAAGCCAGTGTAACCATCGAACATCTTGATGTGATTCTTATCAGCAATAGCCTTAATGAGTTCGGTTGTTACAATAGTCTTCACAATAAAGTCGTTGGGCTGCATCTTTCCTTGAGCCTTACGATTCATAATGATGTAGTAAAGGAAGATCATGCAAGTTTGGTTACCATCAACCAATACCCATTCGCCCTTATCGTTCTTGCAAGCCATACCCACACGGTCTGCATCAGGGTCCGAGGCCATAACGATATCAGCATCAATGCTCTTAGCCAAATCAAGGGCCATGGTGAGAGCTTCACCGTTTTCGGGATTCGGGCTCTTTACTGTGGGGAAATTACCATCTTTAACCATTTGCTCGGCTACGCAGTGCACGTTTTCGAAACCCCAAAGTTTCAACGAATCGGGAATCAACATCATACCTGTGCCGTGCAACGGAGTGTAAACAATCTTCAAATCCTTTTGGCGCTTAATAACCTCAGGATCGATGCTCAATGTGTGAACCTTATCAAGATAGATTTTATCGATTTCCTTACCAATAACTTGGATAAGTGCGGGGTTACCCTCAAACTTAATGTCCTCAACCTTAACCTTGTTCACTTCGGCAATAATACCATTGTCGTGCGGTGCAAGAACCTGTGCACCATCATCCCAATATGCCTTGTAACCATTATATTCTTTAGGATTGTGGCTTGCAGTCAAAATGATACCGCTTTGGCAACCTAAATGACGGATAGCAAACGACATCTCAGGAGTAGGACGCATATCTTCAAAAAGATACACCTTAATGCCATTAGCCGAGAAGATATTAGCTGCAGTTTCAGCAAACAAACGGCTGTTATTACGGCAGTCGTGACCAACAACAACACTAATTTCGTCGCGGTCCTTAAAGCAAATGTTCAAGTAGTTAGAAAGGCCTTGCGTAGCAGCACCCACAGTGTAGATGTTCATACGGTTAGTACCAGGGCCCATGATACCACGCAAACCGCCAGTACCAAATTCAAGTGTTTTGTAGAACGATTCAACGAGTTCCGTTTTATCTGCACTCTCAATCATGGCCTTTACAGCCTTCTTGGTTTCTGCATCATAGCAGTCAGAGTCCAGCCATTGCTTGGCTACTTGCTCACACTGAGCAACGAGTTGATTATCCATAGTTATTTTTACGTATTTAAAAAAGCGCATGCGCCCCTATTTAATAAAAAAGCAAATGCGCAATTTTTTAAGTTTACTTGTTATTGCGAAGCAAAGTTAGTGCAAGGCGAGCGAATGACAAAGTGAAAGTCAAAAAACTTTCGTTTTTACTTTGCCATGCGCTTGCCATACACTAACTTTGCTTCGCGAAGTTAGGCTGCGGCTCGGCAATAAAATAAAAAACCTAGCTTTTTATTTTGTATTGCGCTCGCCTTGCACTAACTTTGCACAAAATCAAATGGCTTTTTCTAAAAATAGCTTGTTTAAGACGAAAAAAGTTTATGAATATTGAAGATTTTATGAAGCTATATTTCCTTCACAACCTAAAACTTCTACCCCTAAACTTGTTGTTTTATATGAGAACAGCCTAATAATTAATCTTACCTAATCATTTTCAATGAACAATCTATTCAGCACAAAAAAATGGCTTGTAATGGCTGCGTGCTGCCTCCTCTCAGCAGGTAGCATTTGGGCAGACATCAACCCCAAGCCATTCGTTGTCCCCGAACTTAAAACGTGGACAGGAGCCGAAGGACAAACCACACTTTCGGGACGCATCATCGTTAAAAGCCCCAAAGCAATGACTGTTGCCAACGCATTGGTTGCAGACTTTAAAGAAATGTCTGGCACCAATCTTACAGTTGTTAAAGGAGCTGCAAAACCTGGTGACATCGTTCTCTCTCTCAAAAACGACAAAAAGCTCGGACAAGAAGGCTATGTCATGAACATTGGCTCAACTGTTGAACTCTCTGCTGCTACCGAACGTGGCTTGTTCTGGGCTACACGCACCTTGTTACAGTTGAACGAACAAAACAAAAACGGACTGCCCAAGGGTAAAACCGTTGACGTGCCCGAATATAAATTGCGTGGTTTCATGATCGACTGTGGACGTAAGTTCATCCCCATGAATTACTTGCGTAACCTCACCAAGATCATGGCTTACTATAAGATGAACACACTGCAAATTCACCTTAACGACAATGGCTTCCGTCAATACTTTGGCAACGACTGGAATAAAACTCAAGCCGCCTTCCGTCTTGAAAGCGAAACATTCCCTGGTTTAACCGCTAAAGATGGTTCTTACACAAAGAAAGAGTTCATCGACTTGCAAAAGTTGGCAGAAAACAATGGCGTAGATATCATCCCCGAAATTGATGCTCCTGCTCACGCTTTGGCATTTACGCAATATAAAAAAGAACTTGGTAGCAAGGAATATGGCATGGACCACCTCGACCTCTTCAACCCCGAAACCTATAAGTTTATGGATGCGTTGTGGAAGGAATATCTTAGTGGTAAAGAACCCGTATTCCGTGGCAAACGTGTTCACATCGGTACAGACGAATACTCTAACGCTAAAAAAGATGTAGTTGAAAAGTTCCGTGAATTTACCGACCACTACATCAAGTACGTTGAAAGCTTTGGCAAACAAGCCGTATGCTGGGGCGCCCTCACACACGCCAAAGGCGAAACACCTGTAAAGGTTAAAAATGTATTGATGGACATTTGGTATAATGGTTATGCCGACCCCGAGGATATGAAAAACAAGGGTTACCAACTTGTTAGCATCCCCGACGGACTTACTTACATTGTGCCCGCTGCTGGTTACTACTACGACTACCTAAACTGCCAATACCTCTACGAACATTGGACGCCTGCCGTTATTGGCAACAAAACATTCGAAGAGAACGACCCGCAAATCGAAGGTGGTATGTTTGCTGTTTGGAACGACCACGTAGGCAACGGCATTTCTACTAAGGATGTTCACCACCGAGTTTACCCAGCATTGCAAACTCTCGCCGTCAAGTGCTGGACGGGCAAAAAGACTACCCTCCCCTACGCTGAGTTCGACAGCAAGCGTGCTGCGTTAAGCGAAGCTCCTGGTGTTAACGAATTAGGCCGTTTAGGAAAGGCTGGTTCTGTAGTTTACGAACAGCAAACTGTAGCTGCAGGTCAGAAACTCGATGTTGAAGAAATTGGTTACAATTATGCAGTAAGCTTCACCATCGACGGCAAGCAAGAGGCTAAGGGCACCGAACTTTTCCGTTCTTCTACTGCTGTAGTCTACCTCGCCGACCCTGATCAAGGAAAACTCGGTTTTGAACGTGAAGGTTACCGCAACCTCTTTAACTACCGCATTCCTGCAGGCGAAAAGCACACCATCACAATCGAAGGCACAAACAAGCTCACTCGTCTTATTGTAGACGGTCAGGTTAAGGAAGAACTTGGTCCTAAAACGCTTTACATCATGCGCGACCAAGACCGTGCTCACTATCAGGTAAAGGGCACTTACACTTACGAGCCTATCGTATACCAACCCACCGATAAGATTTTCTACCAAAGCACTTTAGTGTTCCCCCTCCGTCAAGCAGGACAATTCAAGAGCACTATTACCAACCTCAAGGTAGAAGCTAAATAAGCCCCACAGGAGTCTATCCCATAACTCTAAATATATTTAAGCGAAGCATTCTGCAAAAGAGTGCTTCGCCTTTTTTGTGGTTCAAATCTCCCCCTAAGATAGGGTGTTCACCCCCAAAAATCAACCCCTAAACACAAGCAAAATTGCAACAAACTTAATGTGAAAGCAAAAGTGACAAGTGACAAGTGACACCTTAAATCATTGATAATCAATTACTTAGGTGTCACTTTGTCACTCGAAAAATTTCTTAATTCCTATTCAATTAGTCAAAAACAAAAATTTCTCAGTGAACCAAATTCTTAACCTCTTGCATTTCCGTGAAAACGGCTATGCGCCCAATCCGCCCTCTGCAGCGTCGTTGCCGATGTTGGGGAGCACCACCTCCAAGTTCTCGTTTAGGTATTTGTAAACTACCTGATTGATGTTTGAAAAGCCGTAGCGACGCTTCAAGTCGTATGCGATAAGGTAAGCCTCGGTAGCAGGGCGGTCCGCAGTGGCACGGTTGGCACGGAGCCAAGCGATAACCGCCTTCTGCTTGCTCTTGAAGCGTTTGCGAATTTCCAACTGCTTTTCGGTAGCAGGACCCGTGTAGGGGTTAACTCGCTTTGCAAAGTGGATGGTGTAGCTGCACTTGTTCGTAGCGAAGTACTCTTTTGAGTTACCGCCACCAAACTTACCTGAGACACCCTTGATGATGTCGATGGGAGTAATTTTTGCCAT